>WFUY01000262.1 GCA_015484715.1 Thermoflexales bacterium
TCGGAATGGGTTCCCAAGGTCATTTTACCACAATTCCGGCCTATGGGGGAGCCCCCCTTGACAGCCTCCCGCTTTTCCCGTAGAATCTCCCCACCCCCCGGCTTGCGGCCTATCGGGCCGATTCTCATCCCGGTGATGGGATGACGGAGTTGAGGCTATAAGGTGACATTTGTCACTTGCTAGCCCCGTCCTGGTTCTCTAAACTGGGGAAGAGCGCCATTTGAGCCCGGCACCCCAGCGTGTTCCCCCGTGCCGGGTATCGTTTCGGTAAGCGGAGGGAGGTTCCCTATGAACGAGCGGAAGAAGGTCACGTTGCCCGTCCTTTACGACAAGATGGCCCAAGGCATCCCCATCACCATGATCACCTGCTACGACTACCCGATGGCCTACCTGGTCGAGGAGGCCGGGATAGACATCGTGCTGGTGGGGGATAGCCTGGCGATGACGGTGTTGGGCTACGACAGCACGCTGCCGGCGACGATGGACGACATGATCCGCCATAGCCAGGCCGTGCGCCGGGGCACGCCCAACGCCTTCCTCATCGGCGATATGCCTTATATGACCTACCAGCCCTCGGTGGAGACGGCCATCCGCAACGCCGGCCGTTTCATGGCCGAGGCGGCCTGCGATGGGGTCAAGCTGGAGGGCGGACGGGAGATGGCCGACCGGATCGAGGCCATCGCCAACGCCGGCATCCCGGTGATGGGCCACCTGGGCCTGACGCCCCAGAGCGCCTCCGCCTTGGGCGGCTTCCGGGTGCAGGGGCGGGATGCCGAGCGGGCGAAGCGGATCGTCGAGGACGCCAAGATCCTGGAGGAAGCCGGCACCTTCGCCATCCTGCTGGAGATGGTCCCCGACCGCGTCTGCCAGCTCATCACCGAACGGGCCAACATCCCCATCATCAGCCTGGGCTCCGGCCCCCACGCCCACGGCCAGCTCCTCATCTTCCACGACATGTTCCGCCTCTACCCCAAGTTCAAGCCCCGCATGGCCAAGGTCTACGGGGACGCCGGAAGCGTCATCCTCAACGGCCTGAAGCAGTACGTCAAAGAGGTGACCGAACGGGAGTTCCCCCAGCCGGAGAACTGGTTCACCATCAAGGACGAAGAGTACGAAGCGCTTCTCCGCCTCCTGGACCAATAGACGAGCGAGGTGCCCTATGCGCAATCAACACGATGTCCAGAAGATGCTCGAGGCCGTGGGCATCCCCGGCCGGGATGCCTACGACCTGCCCAGCAGCGAGAAGACCTTCCCCGACGGAGCCCACTACCGGATGGAGATCTCCGGCGTCGAGCGGCCCCAGGTGCTCGAAGCGCTCATTGACGAGATGAACAAGCGGCAGATCCCCATCCACCGCCTCATCTCCACGGTGATGGGCTCAACGCTCCTGGATGACGCCGAGCTCAGGGACTTCGCCCAGATGGCGGCCGAGGCCCGGCTGGAGGTGATCATCACCCCCGGCCCCCGCTCCGGCTGGGACGTGGGCCGGCAGTTGATCACCCCCGAAGGGGGCCTCTCCGGCCTTCGCTATCGGGGCTCCGACCAACTCCGCTACGTCATCAGCGAGTTCCTGCGCTGCATTGACCTGGGCTTCCGGGGCTTCTTGGTCATTGACGAAGGGCTGCTCTGGCTGGTCAACGAGCTGAAGAAGCGGGGCGACATCCCTGAGGACGTGGTCTTCAAGGTCAGCATCTTCGCCGGCCACGCCTCGGCCGCGGGCGGCAAGGTGCTCCAGATGCTGGGGGCCAGCACCTTCAACCCCCTGGGCGACCTGAGCCTGCCCCAGTTGGCCAGCATCCGGCAGGCCATCGAGATCCCGATGGACCTGCACATCTACCTCTCCGACAGCTTTGGCGGCTTCAACCGCTTCTACGAGGGGGCGGAGATGGCCCGTGTCTGCGCCCCCTGCTACTTCAAGATCGAGCCGGGGCCGGCCCTGGCCGCCGGTCCAGGGGCCTGGTACAAGCCCTGGATCAGCCCCGAGTTCTTGGCCTGGCAGGCGCGGGAGAAGGTCAAGTACGCCCAGATCATCCACGAGCTGATCCAGGCCACCAACCCGACGCTGAAGCTCTCGGACCAGGGGCCGGAGGACCTGGCGATCCCCAGGCCGTGACCTTGGAAACCCCTTAGAAAGCGGCTCCGCACCCTTGGCGATCCGGGCGGATCAGGGATCCGCCCGGCCGCCAGACCGGCCCGGTGGGAAGAAGAAGTCGGTGGGCAACGATGGCATCCCGACGAGGGCCTCTGGTCTACATCGTCCTGGCGGCCACGGGGCAGGATGTCCGTCGCTGTCGCCAGTGCGACTGCTGCGTCCTGGACGATGACCTGGTCGCCAGGATGGACCTCCTGCCGTCCGAGGTGATGCAGGCGGTGCGGCAGGACGACGAGCGGGCGCTCACCAACCGCACCATCTGGGTCTGCGCCGACGCCGATCCCGATGGGATGATCTGCCCGGAGGGGCTGGACCTGCACGCCATCATGGCCGTCTTGCGGGAGGAGGCCCGTCGCCGAGGGCTGGCTCCTGGGGGTCCCTAGTCCTCGGTCCTCAGTCCTCGGTCATGGTCGAGTGGTCGCTTGGTCGCCTGGTCGGATGGTCGCTTGGTCCTTGCCCCTTGCCCCTTGTGGCTTGGTCGCTGGGTCGCTTGGTCCTTGCCCCTTGCCCCTTGTGGCTTGGTCACTTGGTCGGGTGGTCGAGTGGTCGGGTGGTCGGATGGTCGGCCGTCGGCGGTCCGCGGTCGGCCGTCTGCGGTCTGCAATAGGAGGAGAGTATGCGTGCCCTGTACCTGGAAGGCGGTCAGATCCACCTGCGCACCGATTATCCCACGCCGGAGCCCCCGCCGGGGGAGGCGTTGGTCCGGGTGCTGAAGGCCGGCATCTGCAACACCGACCTGGAACTGCTCCGGGGCTACCTGGACTTCCGGGGAGTGCCGGGCCACGAGTTCGTCGGGCGAGTCGTCCGCTGCGACGACGACCCGGCCTGGGTGGGACGGCGGGTGGTGGGGGAGATCAACGCGGCCTGCGGGACCTGCGAGACCTGCCGGGCCGGCCGCCCGACCCACTGCCCTAACCGGACGACGCTGGGCATCGCCGGCCGCGATGGGGCCTTCGCCGACTACCTGACCCTGCCCACCGTCAACCTCCACGCCGTCCCCGACGAGGTCTCCGACGACGAAGCGGTCTTCGTCGAGCCCCTGGCGGCAGCCCTGGAGATCACCGATCAGGCCCACATCCGGCCCACCGACCGCGTCATCGTCGTTGGCGACGGCAAGCTGGGGCTGCTCTGTGCCCAAGTGCTGGCCCTGACCGGCTGCGACCTGCTGGTCATCGGGCGCCATCGGGAGAAGCTGGACCTCCTCGCCCGACGGGGCATCCCCGTCGCCCTGGAGGGTGAGGGCCCCTTCGGCCAAGCCGACGTGGTCGTCGAGGCGACCGGCCATCCCGGCGGCTTCCAGACGGCCCGGAAACTGGTTCGCCCTCGGGGCCGCCTCGTCCTCAAGAGCACCTACCACGGCCTCCTGGAGACGAACATGACGATGGTGGTGGTGGACGAGGTGACGTTGCAGGGGAGCCGGTGCGGGCCTTTCGCGCCGGCGCTGCGCCTGCTCCGGCAGCGGCTGGTGGAGGTGGCCCCCCTCATCCAGGCCCGCTATCCGCTGACGGAGGGCAGGGTGGCCTTCGAGCGGGCGGCCACGAAGGGGACCCTGAAGGTGCTCATCGAGGTGGAAGGAACCGAGACCGAGGAGGAGAGAGGATGACGAAGATCGCCGTGGCAGGCAAGGGGGGCGTGGGCAAGACAACGCTGGCGGCGCTGCTGGCCCACATCTACGCCCGGCAGGGCCGCTCCGTGATCGCCGTGGACGCCGACCCGTCGGCCTGTCTGGGGTATGCCCTGGGGCTCCCCCA
>WFUY01000263.1 GCA_015484715.1 Thermoflexales bacterium
ACCCCACCCCCGCCCGAAGGTGGCCTCCGGCGTCTCCTATAAGCAGCGGGTCGTCGAACTGGTCAACCAGGCTCGTCAAGAGCAGGGGCTGCCTCCCTTGCGACAAGCCGACGAACTGGCCGCTGCCGCCGCCTACCACAGCCAGGACATGGCTGTGGACGACTACTTCGATCACGACAGCTACAACCGGGTCAACGGCCAGCTCGTCTTCGAGCGCTACTGGTATGAGCGGATCGGCAGCTACTACTCAGGCTGGACCAGCTTGGGGGAGAACATCGCCGTCGGCTACACCACCCCGGAGAGCGTGATGGCGGGATGGATGGGGAGCGATGCCCACCGACGCAACATCCTGAGCACCACCTTCCGGGAGATCGGGGTAGGGTACTACGCCGGTGGGAGCTGGGGCCACTACTGGACTCAGGACTTCGGAACCCGTCAAGGTGTCTACCCCCTCATCATCAACGGCGAGGCCTACTCGACAACCCGCCGCGTCGTCCAGCTCTACATCTACGGGGAGGGCTGGGCCACCCAGATGCGCTTCAGCGACGACGGCACCACCTGGACCGATTGGGAGCCCTTCACCGCCCAGAAGACGTGGACACTGCCGGCCGGCAACGGCGAGAAGCAGGTCTGGGTCCAGATCCGCAACGGGGATACCACCTACACCAGCTACGACACCATCGTCCTGGAGGAAGCACCACCCATCCTCAGCGTCACCCCCTCCAGCCTCACCTTCCTCACCGAGGTGGGGATGACCACCACGCTGCCCTTGACCCATCAAGTGCAAGTGGAGAACGCCGGAGGAGCAACGCTGAACTGGCGGGCCTGGGTCAACACCCCTTGGCTCCACGCCACCCCCCTCTCCGGCACCCAAGGGGATCGGGTCACCCTCTGGGTGACCACCTCGGGCGGGCTCACGGCGATCAGCGGGGTCTACAGCGCCTCCCTCACCATCACCAGCACCACCCCGGGCGTTGAGAACAGCCCTCAGACGATCTCGGTCACGCTGAAAGTGGCCGATCAACTGAAGCGGGTTTACCTCCCCGTGGCCCTCCGTAACTACACGCCGCCGACCCCGCCCCAGGTCGTGGGCACCCTTCCGACAGACCAGGCCAGCGACATCTCCGTCGGGACCACCCTGGTCGTCACCTTCAGCGAGGCGATGGATCCGGCAACCCTCCTGGACGCCCGCTTCACCTTGGTCGGCCCTGATGGGACGCCCATCTCCGGCACCCTCGGCTACGATCCCATCTCCTACACCTGGACGCTGACGCCGGCGACGGCGCTGGCCTACGAGACCCTCTACACGGCCACCGTGGATGGCGACGTGGCCGACGCCGAGGGAACGCCGATGGGCCCTCCCTACACTTGGCA
This sequence comes from Thermoflexales bacterium, assembly GCA_015484715.1. GTDB lineage: Bacteria > Chloroflexota > Anaerolineae > S140-20 > S140-20 > S140-20. The sequence goes on from WFUY01000263.1 coordinate 1,375, forward strand.
CTTCACCACCACCATCTCCTCCACTACACCCAACGACGTCTACTTTGGTGACCAGTGGGCGATGACGAAAGTACAAGCCCCCCTCGCCTGGAGGCTCTCCAAAGGGGATGGCGCCCTGATCGCTGTGCTGGACACCGGCGTGGACCTGGACCACCCCGACCTGATGGACAAGCTCTGGACCAACCCCAACGAGATCCCCGGCAACGGGCAGGACGACGACGGGAACGGCTACGTGGACGACGTGCACGGCTGGGACTGGATCAACGCCGACGGTGACCCCGACGACGATCACGGCCACGGGACGCACGTGGCGGGGATCGCCGCCGCCGCCACCGACAACGGGATCGGCGTGGCAGGAATGGGCTGGAGGGCCACCATCCTGCCCCTCAAGGTGATGGATGCCAACGGAAGCGGCACCATCGCCGACCTGGCCGAGGCCATCCGCTACGCGGCCGACCAGGGCGCTCAGGTGATCAACATGAGTCTGGGGAACCAGAGCGGCGACATCAACTGCCTTGTAGACACACCGGCACTGCAAGCGGCTGTAGACTACGCCCACAGCAAGGGAGTGCTGCTGGTCGCCGCGGCGGGCAACGAAGGCTCCAGCCACCTGGTCGCCCCGGCCACCTGCCGGTACACCCTAGGTGTCGCCTCCACCGGCCAGGGAGACCTCGTCTCCACCTTCTCCAACTACGGCAGCTACGTCAGCGTCGCCGCGCCCGGGGAGACCATCCTGAGCACAGCGAAGGGGGGAGGGTACGTCTACATGCAGGGGACCTCGATGGCAACGCCGCTGGTGTCCGGCCTGGCCGCCCTCCTCTACGCCGCCAATCCCGGCTACACACCCGATCAAGTGGCCTCCGCCATCCTGGACAACGCCGTGGACCGGGGGGATCCGGGCTGGGACTCCTACTACGGCTGTGGCCGGATAGACGCCTACGCAGCCCTCCTCAACGGAGCTCAAGGGAGCAGCCCCCTCTGCCTGGGGACCACAACCTGGGGGGCTGAAGCCGCGTCTCCCTCCCGAGGGTCTACACCTCTCCAACCCAAGGCAGAGTATGTGCCCGGCCAACTCATCCTGCGCCCCTGGTCGGGCCTCAGCAGCGCCGCCCTCTTGGACCTCCTCTGGAAGCACGGCATCCGTCCGCTCCGCTGGAGCTACGGCGGAGACCTGCTGGTGGCGGTGCCGGAAGGTCAGGAACTCCTCTTCCTCCAGAAGCTGGCCGCCGATCCGGCCGTTGAGTACGTCCAGCCCAACTACGTCCTTGGGTATCTATCAGCCTACCCTCCCGCAGGTCACCGGTCGAGGGCGCTTTCAGCTACGGACGCACCTCCTCCGGCGTCAGCCAACCGCGGCCGGGGAAGAGCCGGATGATCTGGGGGGCAAAGGGGGATGAAGGGTCAAGGACCCGGGCCGGCGGCCCCTCGGCGTGGACCTTGCCCGCCTCCAGGAGCACCACCCGGTCGGCCAGCCGGGCCACCAGTTCCACGTCGTGGGTCGCCAGGAGCACCCCCATCCCCTCGGCGCGCCACCCCTGCAGGAGCCGGGTCAGCGTCTCCTTGGCCTGGTAATCCAGCCCCCGGGTCGGCTCATCGAGGAGGAGGAGGGGCGGACGGGTGA
>WFUY01000264.1 GCA_015484715.1 Thermoflexales bacterium
CACTCAGCCTCCTGAGGAGCAAGAGATGGCGCCGACCGAGCCCCCCGCCGAGGGAGAGGCCGACATCCTCCCGCCGGACCGAGTGGAGACCGGTGAACTGCTGGTCTACAGCTACGAGGAGACCGTCACCGATGAGTTCCTGGACGGCTACCGGGAGACCTACCCCCAGGTCAAACTGCGCACCGCCGTCTATGGCGAGTTGGACGAGGCGGTGGCCAAGCTGCGTGGCGGCTACAAGGCCGATGTGCTCAACCCTTGCGTGGACTACATCCCCATCCTGACGAACCTGGACCTGCTGGAGCCGGTGGACACCTCCCTCATCCCCCGCTGGAAGTACCTCTTCCCCTTCTTCCGGGATATGAAGGAAATCCAGGCCGGCGAGGGGAAAGTCTGGATGGTGCCGGTGGATGCCGGGTTGGAGGGCATCATGTACCGCACCGACAAGATTGACCCGCCCCCCACTTCCTGGAACGACCTGTGGAATCCCAAGTACGCCGGCCACATCGCCATGCAGGACTATGCCCGCAATGCCATCGCCGTCGCGGCCCTGGCCCTGGGCTACGAGGACCCCTTCAACCTGACCGAGGAGCAACTGCAGAAGGCCAAGGAGTACCTCATCCAGCAGAAGCCGCTCCTGCTCAACTACTTCGAGTCGGACACCGAGATTCGGGAGCTCTTTAAGTCGGGCGACGTCTGGATCTCCTTCGGCTGGACCGCCGACGCCCGCACCCTGCGCGAGGAGGAAGGCGTCCCGGTCGAGTACATCTCGCCCAAGGAAGGCGCTCTCTCCTGGGTCTGCGGCTACAGTATCCTGAAGGGCACCAAGATGCCCTATGCCGCCCACGCCCTGCTCAACCACTACCTGAGCCCCGACCTCCAGTACATCGAGGCCACCGACTTCGAGTACTTCGTCGCCAACCAGCAGGTGCTGGACCTGCTGAGCGATGAGGAGATCGCCCTGGTCGGGCTGGATCGTCCCGAAGCGGTCCAGGAAGCCCACGTCGAGATCACGCCTCCCGATTACGACCGCTGGTTGCAGGTTTGGGAAGAGGTGCTGGCCGCGCCGTAGGCTGAACCCAAAGGGTGCCCGGCATCAGAGCCCGGTGTCGGCCACCCGCCGATGGAGAGAGCGATGGTCGAGCAGGCACCCGGTTTGGAAGTACGCCACCTGACCAAACGATTTGGAACGCTGACGGCGGTGGATGATGTCTCCTTCTCCGTCGCGGCCGGCGAGTTCTTCTCCCTCCTCGGTCCCAGCGGCAGCGGTAAGACGACGATCCTGCGCATCATCGGCGGCTTCGAGGTGCCCGATGCCGGGGAGGTCTACCTGGGCGGAGAGCAGATCACCTACCGGCCGCCGGAGAAGCGAGACGTCAACATCGTCTTTCAGAACTACGCCCTCTTTCCCCACCTCAACGTCTTCGAGAACGTTGCCTTTGGACCGCGCCGCCAGGGCTGGCCGGAGGCGAAGATCCGCCAGGAGGTGGGCCGCCTCCTGGAGATGGTCCACCTCACCGGCTACGAGAAGAAGTACCCCCGCCAGCTCTCCGGCGGCGAGAAGCAGCGGGTTGCCCTCATCCGGGCCCTCATCACCCGCCCCCAGGTGCTCCTGTTGGACGAGCCCCTGGGAGCCTTGGACCTGAAGATTCGCCAGCAGCTCCAGCTCGAGCTGGTCAACATCCAGTACGAGGTCGGCATCACCTTCATCTACGTCACCCACGACCAGGGCGAGGCGCTGACGATGGCCGACCGCATCGCCGTGATGAACCGGGGGCGCATCCTCCAGGTCGGCGATCCCAAGACGATCTACGAGCACCCGGTCAACCGCTTCGTCGCCCATTTCATCGGCAACACCAACCTCTTCGAGGGGAAGGTGGTGGAGGTGGCCGGCGGCCGGGCGCGGGTGGATGTGCCCGGCCTGATGGAGATCTGGGGCGTTCCGACCCGCCCGGTGACCGTCGGCGACTCCGTCACCGTCTCCGTCCGACCCGAAAAGGTGCGCGTCGCCCGGCAGCGCCCCACCGACCCCGGCTACAACGCCGTCGAGGGGGTTGTCGAGGACCTCATCTACCTGGGCGTCAGCACCGAGTTCATCGTCCGGCTGAAGGACGGTCACCGGGTGCGCGTCTTCGCCCAGAACATCAGCCGGGAAGACGAAATCTGGACCATCACCTGGGACGACCGCGTCTGGGTCTACTGGCGTCCCGAACGCAGCCTGATCCTGACGGAGTGAGAACCGATGAGCCCATCGAGGGAGAGCGAGCACCAACGGACGGCCATCGAACCCCACATCGTAACTCCCCCGCCGGGGCCGAAGAGCCGGGCCTACATGGAGCGGGAGAAACGGCTTTTCTTCGCCGCCTGGTACACCGACAAGGATGTGCCCCTCATTATGCGGCGCAAGCGGGGCTGGCTCATCGAGGATGTGGATGGCAACCGGTACATTGATATGGCGACGGGCTGGGCTTCGACACCGCTGGGGGCCGGCTACGAGCCCGTTATCGAGCGGACCATCGAGGTGCTGCGGGAGAGCGGAGGCGTCGAGTGCACCGACTACGTGACCGACGTCCATCTCTTCGACCTGGCGGAGAAGCTGGTGGAGGTCTCGCCGCCGAACCTGACGCGGGTAGCCCCGGACACGACGGGAACGGAGGCGGTGGAGGCCGCCCTGCGGCTGGCGCGGGAGAAGACGGGCCGCTACTTCGTCATCACCTTCCACGGCTCCTTCCACGGGGGCAACTACGGAGCGGCCGGTGCCGGCCCCCTCTCCCCCGACGTCACCCGGGGCATCAAGGAGTACATCCACGGCTTCATCCACGTCCCCTATCCCACCTGCTATCGCTGCCCCTTCCGACAGACCTACCCGGCCTGTGGCCTGGCCTGCCTGGACTACATCGAGGACGTGGTGCTGCGCTACGAAACCACGCCCGACCAGATCGCCGGCGTCCTCTACGAGCCCATTCAGGGGGAGAACGGTGTCTACATCCCCCCCGACGGCTGGATCGAAGGGCTGCACGAGATGGGGCGCAAGTACGGTTGGGTGATGATGGACGATGAGGTCCAGACCGGCTTCGGGCGGACGGGGAAGATGTTCGCCATCGAGCACTGGCCGGGGGTAGAGGTGGACCTGATGCCCCTGGCGAAGGCCCTCTCCGGTGGGGCGCTGCCCATCGCCGCCGTCCTGGGCACCGATGCGGTGATGACCGCCTCCGACGAGATCTACCTGGGCGGCACCTTCGCCTGGCAGCCGGCCGCCTGTGCCGGTGCCCTGGCCGGCATCGAAGCGATGGAGCGGGAGCGGGTCCTGGAGAACGTCGCCCGCCTGGAGCAGATCGCCCAGGAGCGGCTGGCGTCGCTGGTGGACCGCTACGAGATCGTCGGCGACGTGCGCATCAAGGGGGTCTACATCGCCCTGGAGTTCGTCGAAGAGAAGGAGAGCAAGCGACCGGCACCGACCCTTACCCGGGCCATCCACCGCCGCCTCCTCGCCAAGGGGCTGATCGCCATCCACGAGGCGGGGCTCTGGTGGATCCGGCTGCTGCCGGCCCTCAATATGCCCCCCGACCTCTTCCGCCGGGGGTGCGACCTCATCGAAGAGGCCGTCGCCGAGGTCTCCCGGGAGCAGGGCAGAGGAGTGGCCTGATGACGACGCTCGCAGTGGCCCAGGAGCAGGACCGCTGGCGCAGGACGGTGCGGCGATACCTGGGGTTGACGCTCAACGTCTTCCCGCCCTTCATCTACCTGTTGCTCCTCTTCTACGCGCCGATGGCCATCCTCCTGGTGATGAGCTTCTGGAAGTCCGGCTTCATGACGCTGGAACCGGCCTTCACCCTGGCGAATTACCGGGCCTTCTTGACCAGCCCCATCCACCGGCGGGTGCTCTTCAACACCTTCGTCACCGCGACCGGCGCGATGGTGGGGCTGGTGATCGTGGGCTACCCCATTGCCTACTTCCTGGCCCGCGTGGCCCGGGGGTACGATGCCCTCGTCATCTACCTGCTGATCATCCCCGTGGAGATCAACTACCTGGTGCGCATCTACGCCTGGAAGATCGTGCTGGGGCGGGCCGGCATCATCAACAGCCTGCTGATGGGGCTGGGGCTGATAGACGAACCCCTCCGCTTCCTGCTCTACAGCCGGACGGCGGTGGTCATCGTCCTCATCCACGAGTGGCTTCCCTACGTGGTGATCCCCATCTACGTCGCCCTGAAGG
>WFUY01000265.1 GCA_015484715.1 Thermoflexales bacterium
CCTCCAACCAGGCAGGCACCGCCCCCGCCCGCTGCCCCACCGCCTGGTAGATGAGGAGGTGGGTCAACTCGTGGGGGATGTCGCGGGCCATCTGGATGGTGGCCTCGGGGCCGGGAGGGATGGCGACCAGGACGACGCCCAGTTCCGGGTAGGAACGGCCCCCGATCCACTCCCGCCCGGCCAGGAGGAGGGCGCTCTGGAACTCCTCCAAGGAGGGATAGATGTAGATGCCGATCTCGCCGGGCAGGGGAGCCCGAAGCTCCCGGTTGATCTCCGTTAGCGCCTGGGTCGCCACGTCCAGCGCCGCCTGGCCGAAGGCGGCATCCCCCTCCACCCAGTGAACCTGCACACCCGGCCCGGCCAGGGCCTGCCAGGCGAAGCGGTTGTCGGCGTAGAGGAACTCCTGGGGCGGCGTGGTCAGCCTCCCCCCGGCAGCATCGCCGACCTCCCACCAGTAGGTGATCCGGGCGAAGGGGGGGATGTGGACCGTCCGCAGCTCCTCAACGTGGGTGGCAACGACCTCCCGGCCAGGGGTGAAGGCGGGCGTGCGGACGACGGTGCGGGGCTCGCCGGCCACCCGGTAGCGCAGCGTGACCGCCGTGATCTCGGCCGGGGCCGTCGCCCGCAGTTCAAAGGTGATCTGCTGGCCGAAGCTGTAGGTGGCCTGGCTCTCCTGGACGGTGATGCCGCCCTGGGCCCGGGCCGGCCGGCCGCCGTCCCCGCCACCGATGAGCAGGGCCAGGAGCCCCGCCAGGAGGAGGAGCCGGGGTATCCGAGGGATCGAGCGCGTCAGCAGTTGTCGGTCCATCGCGCATCTTCGCCGGAGAGAGCAGGCGCTTTACGCCTGCAGGAAGGCGATGAGCACCGTCAGGGTGATGGGGCTGAGGATGGTGGTGAGAAAGACGGTGCCCGTCACCAGGGTCGCGTCCAACCCGAACTCCAGGGCCAGGATGATGGTACTCACCGCCGTGGGCGTGCTGGCCTCGACGACGGTGGCCTGGCGGCCCGCCCCATCCAGCCCCACCAGGTTGACCAGGACCAGGGCCAGCAGGGGCGCGACGACCAGGCGGATCAGGCTGGTGAGGCCGGGCAGCCGCCACTCGCTGTCGGCCACCGAGATGGTCGCCAGTTGCATCCCCAGGATCAGCAGCATCACCGGGATGGCCGCCCGCCCCAGCAAGGAGACCGCTTGAGTCAGGGGCAGGGGAAGCGTGAAGCCGGTGGCTCGAATGAAGCCGGCCAGCGCCAGGGCGTAGACGGCCGGCACCCGCAGGATGGAGCGCAAGGCGCTGCCGACCCCCTTCCCCTGGCCCCCCAGGGCGGCGATGTAGACGCCTAGCGTGTAGAGCAGCACCGTGCTCATCACGAAGTAGACGACGGCCCGGGCCAGGGCCTCTTCACCAAAGGCCAATTCGGTCAGGGAGAGGCCGTAGTTGCCGCTGTTGACAAAGATCGCCACCAGGACGAAGGCGCTGGTCTGGCGGGGCGAGAGCCGCAACAGGCGGGCCAGGAGCCAGGCGATCCCCCCGGTGCTCAGCATCACCACCACGGCCACCAGGCCGATCCGCCCCATCTCGTCGCCACCCACCTGGGAGCGCACCAAGGAGTCGAAGACCAGGCAGGGGCTCATCGTGTAGAAGGTGAGGCGAGACGTGCTCTGGATGTCCGGGTGGAGCAGCCGTTCAATCAGGTAGCCGACGCCCACCACCAGGAAGATGGGGAACAGGTTGCCGTAGAGGATGCTGCCCAGGAGATGCAGGGACATAGGGGGGCCACGTTGTTTCGAGATTATTCGGCTCCGTTATCCCGCAGTTCATCCAGGAAGAGGAGCGGGAAATCGAGGATCCCGTGCATAAACTCCAGCTCGTCGAGAGCAGCCTCGGCGGCGGCCTGCGTCACCTCGTCGCCCTCTTCCAAGGCCCTTAGGAGCAACGCCCGGGCCTCATCCCCCCCGATCTGGCCCAGGGCCCACAGGGCTGCTTCCTCGACCTCCCGGTCCACATCCTCCAGCAGTTCGGCCAGCATCGGCACAGCATCGGCCAGTTCCAGTTCGCCGCAGGCCCGGGCGGCCTCGTAGCGCATGGCCGGGCTAGGGCTGTAGAGTTCCCGCATCACGATGGAGGCCCAGCGGGTGTCGGCGGAGCGCCCCATCCCGAAGACGGCGCTGATCCGCATCGCCTCGGCCTCATGGCGGTAGGCTTCGGCCAGGAAGTCGGCCACTTCCGGCTCACCGGCGTAGGCGATGGACTCCAACGCCCGACGACGCACCTCCAGGTCCTCGTGGGGGGCTGTGTAAGCGTCGCGCAGGGCCTGGTAGACCCGCTGGCGAGGCTCCGGCCCGATCTCCTCCAGCTCTCCCAGGAGCATGAACCGCCCCAGGGCGATGGCGGCGGCCGCCCGCACCAGGGGCGAGGGGTCGTGCTGAAGCATGGCGATGAACCGGTCGGCCAGCGGGATCTCCTCGATCTCCCACAGCCCATCCACCGCTGCTGCCCGCACCTCGGCGTCGGGGTCGTCGAGCCCCAGGTAGAAGATGCCCTCGAAATCTACCTCGAAGTTCTCCTCGGCGATCTCCACCAGGGCTCGGACGATCTGGCGCCGACGCTCGACGCCAATGTCCAGCCACCGCCCGGCCAACAGACGCAGCTCCTCCACCGAGAGGCCCGACAGGTCGTAGAGCCGGGCGAAGGAGAGAGGCCGTTCCTCGTCGCTGATCACCGCCAGCGTCCGTTCCAGGAAGAAGCTCATCGCAGTCCCTCAAGCCGAATAGGATTGGCAATATCCTGCATCGTGATGAGCAGCATCAGGAAGATCAAGACCGCCATCCCGATGAAGTGGATGATGCCTTCCTTCTGAGGGTCCACCCGCTTTCCCCGCACCGCTTCGATGAAGACGAAGAGCATCCGACCGCCGTCGAGGGCCGGCAGGGGGAGCAGGTTGGTCAGCCCCAAGGCCATGCTGATCAGGCCGGCGAAGTTGAGGACGGAGAAGAGGTTCCCCGTCCGGGCGCTGTCCCGCACCGCCTGGCCGGCCATCTGGCTGATCCCCACGGGGCCTACGGGCCGGGCCTCCTCCGGGCTCAGCCGGCCCTGAAGCAGATGGACCGGGGCAGAGACAATGAAGAAAGCCGTCTGGGCGGTCTGGCGCAACCCCATTCCCACCGCTTCGGGCGGTGAGGCGTAGCGGGGCACCGTCACCGTTCGGATCTCCACCCCCATCGGCCCCTGGCCCTGGGGCCACTCCAGACGGGGGACGACGGAGAGGGTGAGGGTCTCCCCCGCTCGCTC
>WFUY01000266.1 GCA_015484715.1 Thermoflexales bacterium
CCTCCGAGCGCTGCCTCCACGAGAATCCCGCCCTGGAACCCGTCGGCGACGCCCACCGGGTCGCCTGCTGGGAAAAGACCCAAACGGAAGGGGTGTGGTCCCGTGTCCGATAAGAACGGTCGTGATGTCCTCGTCCGCGTCGAAGGGCTGAAAAAGTACTTCCCCATCACCCGGGGCATCGTCTTCCAACGCCACATCGGCGATGTCAAGGCCGTGGACGGCATCTCCTTCGAGATCTTCCGGGGCGAGACCCTGGGCCTGGTGGGAGAAAGCGGCTGCGGCAAGTCCACCACCGGCCGGACCATCCTCCAACTCTACCGCCCCACCGCCGGCCAGGTCTTCTTCGACGGCGTCAACCTCGTCCAACTCAAGGGCAACGCCCTCCGGCGGATGCGCCGCCGGATGCAGATGATCTTCCAGGACCCCTATGCCTCCCTCAACCCTCGGATGACCGTGGGCAACATCATCGCCGAACCCCTGGAGGTGCACGGGGTGGCACGCGGCAAAGAAAAGCGGGAGCGGGTTCAGGAACTCCTCCAACTGGTGGGCCTCAACCCCTACTTCATCAACCGCTACCCCCACGAGTTCTCCGGCGGCCAACGCCAGCGGATCGGAATCGCTCGGGCGTTGGCCTTGCAGCCCGACTTCATCGTCTGCGACGAGCCGATCTCGGCGTTGGATGTCTCCATCCAGGCCCAGGTGGTGAACCTGCTGGAGGAGTTGCAGGAGCGGTTTGGGCTGACCTACTTGTTCATCGCCCACGACCTGAGCATGGTGCGCCACATCAGCGACCGGGTGGCGGTGATGTACCTGGGAAAGATCGTCGAATTGACGGACCGCGACAGCCTCTACACCAACCCCCTGCACCCTTACACCCAGGCCCTGCTCTCGGCGGTGCCGATCCCGGATCCGGTCATCGAGGAAAAGCGAGAGCGAATCATCCTGGAAGGCGATGTCCCCAGTCCGGCGAATCCGCCTCGGGGCTGCAACTTCAGCACCCGCTGTCCGGTGGCGATGGAGGTCTGCTTCGAGGTGGAACCGGAACTGAAAGAGGTGGCCTCAGGCCATCGGGTCGCCTGCCACCTGGCCGGGTGAGACCGGCCCGGTGGCCCCCCGGAAAACCCGATGCGCACAGTCTGAGCACAAACCAGGAAAGGAGGTGATGCCTGCTCACTATCGCGGGAAAGGACCGAGCCGAGGATAGTCGCCTTGCTGCTGTTCCTTTCGCCTACCCTGTAACCCAAAGGAGGAGGAGGAAATGCTTGCTCGAAGAAGGTGGTTGACCCTCTGGGCTTTCGTGGTCATCGCCAGCGTGGTCCTCTCCGCCTGCGCTCAGCCTACGCCCCAGGTCGTCAAGGAGACCGTTGTGGTCACCCAGGTGGTGGAAAAGCCTGGGGAGAAGGTGGTGGAGACCAAGATCGTCGAGAAGGAAAAGGAGGTCATCGTCACCCCCACGCCCGAGCCGGAACCGGTGACGCTGGACGCCTACAGCACCACCGACATCCCCACCCTGGACCCCCAGATCGCCGAAGATGTGGTCTCGATCACCTACATCGAGAACCTCTTCGTCCACCTGACCAACTACGACCTGGAGACCTCTGAGATCGTGCCCGAAGCGGCAACGAGCTGGGAGGCCAGCGAGGACGGGTTGGTCTACACCTTCAAGCTGCGGACAGACATCCCCTGGGTGAAGCACAACCCGGTCACCGGGGAGACTACCCAGGAGGTGGACGAGGAAGGCAACCCCCGCTTCGTGACGGCCAACGACTTCGTCTACGGCATCAAGCGGGCCTGTGACCCCAACATCGGCTCCTACTACAGCAGTGTCGTGGCCCCGCTGATCAAGGGCTGCTCGGACGTGCTGTACTACGAGGACCCCGAGAACATTCCTCAGGAACTGGTTGATGCCATCGGGGTCAGCGCCCCCTCTGAGGACACCCTGGTCATCGAGCTGGAGTTCCCCGCCAGCTACTTCCTGTCCATGACGCCGATGTGGACGCTGGCAGCGGTGCCCCAGTGGGCCATCGAGGAGCACGGCGAGAACTGGATCGAGGCGGGCAACATCGTGACCAACGGTCGCTACGTGCTGCATGAGTGGGTCCACGGCGTCCGGCGCATCCTCCTGCGCAACCCGCTGATGCCTGCGGACATGCAGGGTAGCGGCAACATCGAGCGGATCGTGACCAACGTGGTGCCCGATGTGAGCACGGGCTACGCCCTGTGGCTCAACAACGAGGTGGACACCTCGGGCATCCCCGACGCGGAGCTGCAGGCCCACCTGGAGCAGTTCCCGGATGAGACGGACCAGATCCCCGACCTGGCGGTCTTCTACATCAGCTTCGCCTACGACAAGCCGCCCTTCGACGACCCGCGCGTCCGCCGGGCCTTCAGTGCCGCCTTCGACCGCGAGACCTTCGTCAAGGAGGTACGCCAAGGCCAAGGGTTGCCGATGAAGCACTTCGCACCGCCTGGCATCTTCGGCGCGCCGCCCATTGACGAGGTAGGCGTGGGCTACGATCCCGAGTTCGCCCGACAGCAGCTCGCCGAGGCCGGCTACCCCAACTGCGAGGGCTTCCCCCAGGTGACGCTGCTGGGCTACAGCGGCCAGGCCACGCTGAACTGGATCGAGTTCGCCCAGGACAACTGGTCCAAGAACCTGGGCTGCAGCCCGGACCTGATCCAGATCGAGCAGCAGCCCTTCCGCGAACTGCTGGCGGCGACGGCAGCGGACACCCCGACCGAGGAGCGGCCGCACATGTGGACGCTGGGCTGGGGGCCGGACTACGCCGATGAGAACAACTGGGTGGGCGACGTTCTCTGGTGCGAGAACCCGGAGAACCGCCAGAAGCGCCCCTGCAGCGAAGTGGATGACCTCATCGTCGAGGCCCGCGAGGAGCAGGATCCCCAGCGGCGCATCGAGCTCTACCGGCAGATCGAGGATATGTTCTTCGGTCCCGAAGGCGAGATGCCCTTTGCGCCCATCTTCCTGCGCATCGCCTACACCGCCCGCCACTCCTGGCTGGATCGGATCCCGGCCCTCTTCGGTGGTGACCAGTGGTACAACTGGACCATTGACTGGGAGGCCAAGCAGAAGGCCCGGGGCAAGTAGGCTAAGCCTGTCTGCAAGCGTCGAGGGGGAGCAGTCGAGGGCTGCTCCCCCTCTTCCGGCCTGACCGCCACCTGTGCCCATAGGCGGAGGGCCGTTTCCGGTCAGTGATTCGGAGGACGTATGACCAAGTACATCATCCGCCGTCTTCTGCTCTCCATACCCGTCGTCTTCGCGATGATCCTGGCGACCTTTGTGCTGACTGTCTCTTATACACATCTCCGAGC
>WFUY01000267.1 GCA_015484715.1 Thermoflexales bacterium
GGAAGCACCTGCCCCGGCCGTCGCTCCGCCTCCTCCAACGCTGGCCCCTTCCCGGGAGCAGGAGGCGGAAGTCGCCCGCCAGGTCCTGGAAGAGCTGTTGGAGAAGATGGGCATCCGAGCTCGCATCGAGGTCCACTACCCGGAACCGGAAGCCGGCGAGGCCGAGGCTCCGCCCTTTATCCTCAACGTCCGGGGGAAGGACTTGGGCAGCCTGATCGGCCGGCGTGGGGAGACGCTGCAAGCGCTCCAGTACATCACCCGCCTCATCGTGGGACGGGAGCTGGAACGGCGGGTGGCGTTGGTGGTGGACGTGGAGGGATACCGGCAGCGGCGGGAGCGGAGCCTGCGCCGGTTGGCCCAGCGGATGGCCGAGCGGGTGGTGCGCACCGGTCGGCGTGTCGTCCTGGAGCCTATGCCCCCGGCCGAGCGCCGCATCATCCACCTGGCCCTGCGGGACCACCCCCAGGTCACCACCGAGAGCATCGGGCAGGGGGACCGCCGCAAGGTGACCATCTTCCTGCGCCCTGACCGGCCCTCCCAGCCATCAGAGTAGAGCAAGGGTATATTCAGCCTACCCTCCCGCAGGTCACCGGTTGAGGCCGCTTTCAGCCCCGATGGGCTATTTGAAGCACGGTTTCGCGTCGGAAACGCACCAGACCTGCGGGAGGGTGAACAGTTACGAGCAAGGAAGGACTGTGCGTGCTCCCGACTATCTCCTCATCGGCCACATCACCCAGGACTTGACCCCTTGGGGGCCGACGCTGGGCGGAACGGCCACTTACGCTGCCCGCACAGCCCAGGCCCTGGGGTATCGGGTGGCTGTGCTCACCAGCGCCTCGCCCGACCTGGTCCTGGACGGTGCGCTGCGGGGCATCGCTATGGAACGGCTGCCGGCCCCGGCGACGACCACCTTTGAGAACATCTACACCCCCCACGGTCGTCGGCAGATCATCCACGCCGTCGCCGCCCCCTTGGGGCCGGACGCCGTGCCTCCCGCCTGGCGCAGCCCCCGGATCGTGCACTTGGGGCCTCTGGCCCGCGAGTGCGATCCGGCCCTGGTCCACGCCTTCCCCGGCTCCTTCATCGGGATCACCCCCCAGGGGTGGCTGCGGACCTGGGACGAAGCAGGGCGGGTCTCGCTACGGCGCTGGGAAGAGGCCGACCAGGTGCTTCCCTATGCCGACGCCGTCGTCCTGAGCCCCGAGGACGTCGGCGGTGACGAAGCCATCCTGGCCGAGTTCGCCCGGCTGGCTCCCATTTTGGTGGTCACGCTGGGAGCCCAGGGCTGCCGGGTTCACGTCGGCGACGAGGTGCGCCACATCCCCGTCACCCCCCAGGAGGAAGTGGACCCCACCGGTGCCGGGGACATCTTCGCGGCCGCCTTCTTCATCCGGCTCCACGAGACGGGCGACCCCTGGGAGGCAGCCCGCTTCGCCAACCAGGTCGCCTCCCGCTCCGTGCGCCGTCCCGGCCTGGAGGGAACCCCCACGCCGGAAGAGATCGCAACGTTGAAGTGATGCCCCGAGGTAACGAAGATGCCCCTGAAGGAGGTCAAAGGTTTTACCCAAACGGTCACGGTGGATGAGGCCGGACGTATTGCACTGCCTAGGCCGATTCTGGACGCTTTGGGAATCCAACCAAAAAGCGAAGTCATCCTCGAGCTGACAGATTTAGGGGTCATCATACGCTCCAGGCCTACAGCTACTCCTATCACAAACCGTATTGCCAGGATGAACCTTCCCGTAGCGCCATGGGAGAAAATGGAAGAAGAGATCGAGGCAGGGCTCCTTGAATGAGCGAAGAGACGGTCTTCCTGGACACCAACATCTTTATGTATGCAGCCGGTGCTCCCCATCCCTACAAGGAAGCATGCCTTCGCATTCTTGCTGATATGGAGGCCGGAATCCTGTCCGCAGCGATTAACACAGAAGTTCTCCAGGAACTTCTCTACCGTTATAGCCATATCCGATTGGCTGCTAAGGGCATCCAACTTTGCCGCGAGATCCTCAACTATCCTCTCACCGTCCTGCCGGTGACCAAGGCGGACATCCACCTGGCTATCGCTCTGTTCGAGGCTCACCATACCCAAGGGCTCAAGCCGCGAGATGCAATCCACGCGGCAACGATGCAGAATAACAACCTCTCGCTCCTGATGAGTGCCGATAGGGACTTCGAGGTCCTGGACTTCATAATCCGCAAGGATCCCCTAGCTTATCCTTGAGTTGGACCGTTGGAGACCTTGCTGTTGCTATGCCCCACACCTACGCGCTGGCCAATCAGAAAGGCGGGGTGGGGAAGACCACCACCGCCGTCAACCTGGGAGCCTACCTGGCCGAACAGGGCCAGCGGGTGCTCATCGTGGATGTGGACCCCCAGGCCAACGCCACCTCTAGCCTGGGGCTGGACAAGTTCGCCCTCTCCACGTCCATCTACCAGGCCCTCCTGGACGAAATGCCGCTCACCCGCGCCATCCTGCGCAACCCTCGCCTGAAGCTGGACCTGGTGCCCAGCGCCCCGGCCCTGGCCGGCGCCGAGGTAGAGCTGGTCAACGAACTGGGCCGGGAGCACCGTCTGGCCCAGCAACTGGCCCCCGTCGCCCAACGGTACGACTACATCCTGATTGATTGCCCGCCCAGCCTGGGCCTGCTGACGGTGAACGCCCTGACCGCTGCCGACGGCGTCATCATCCCCGTCCAGTGCGAGTACCTGGCCCTGGAAGGGCTGACCCAGCTCCAGCAGACCATCGAACTGGTGCGCACCCGCCTCAACCCCCGCCTGACCATCCGGGGCGTGCTCCTCACGATGTACGATGGCCGTACCACGCTGGCCCGCCAGGTAGTGACCGAGGTGCGGCGCTACTTCGGCCCCCGCGTCTTCCGCACCCTCATCCCCCGCAACGTCCGGCTCAGCGAGGCCCCCAGCCACGGGGAGCCCATCTCCACCTACGCC
>WFUY01000268.1 GCA_015484715.1 Thermoflexales bacterium
CCCACGTTGTGATGGGTCTTGATGCGGGCCGCGCTCTGCCGCTCCGGCCCCCGGCTCTCGATCACGTCGGGGTAAAGGGTCCCCTGGGCCAGGAAGCGAAAATGGCCCAACCGACGGGCCTGCTCCTCGAAGAGCCGGATGAAGGTCTCCCCGATGATCCGGCGCTTGGCCTCCGGGTCGGTCACGCCCTGCAGGGCCTCTAGGAAGGTGCGGCGGGCGTCTACCGCCACCAACTCCATCCCCATCCCCTCGCGGAAGGTGCGCACCACCTGGGCCGGCTCCCCTTGCCGCAGGAGGCCGGTGTCCACGAAAACGCTGACCAGGCGGTCTCCGATGGCCCGGTGGACGAGGGCGGCTGTGACCGCCGAGTCCACGCCGCCGCTGAGGGCGCAGAGGACCCGGTCCCGCTCCCCCACCCGCTCCCGGATAGCGGCGATCTGCTGCTCAACGATGTTGCCCGGCGTCCAGGTGGGCCGGCAGCCGCAGACCTGCAGGGCGAAGTTGCGCAGCATCGCGCCCCCGTGGGGGGTGTGGACGACTTCGGGATGGAACTGGACGGCGTAGAGCCCCCGTCGGGGATCGCCCATCGCCGCCACAGGCGAGTTGGCCGTCCGGGCCAGGACCTGGAAGCCGGGGGGCAGCCGCTCCACCCGGTCGCCGTGGGACATCCAGACGGGCAGGCCCTCGGCCGGGGTGGGGAGGCCGGCGAAGAGCAGGGCCTCGGGCTCGACGACGGTCAGCCGGGCGGGACCGTACTCCCGTTGCCGGGCCGGGGCCACCCTTCCCCCCAGGGCCTGGGCCAGCAACTGCATCCCGTAGCAGATGCCCAGGACCGGCCGGCCGGAGGCGAGGACGTAGTCGGACAAGGTGGGCGCCTCGGGGGTGTAGACGCTGGCCGGCCCCCCGGAGAGGATGAAGCCCCGAGGGTGCAGGGCCAGCACCTCCTCGGCCGGCGCATCCCAGGGGAAGAGCTCGCAGTAGACCTGGGCCTCGCGCACCCGCCGGACGATGAGCTGACTGGTCTGGGAACCGAAGTCGAGAACGATAAGGGTATCGGGCATGGTTGCAGTGAGGTGTGAGGTGTAAAACGTAAGGTGTGAAATGTGAAACGTGAAATGTGAAGCGTGAAACGTGAAATGTGAAGCGTGAAACGTGAAATGTGAGGCGTGAAACGTGAAATGTGAAACGTAGGGCGTTACTCCAGTCGGTAGGTGATCTCAGCTTCGCGCAAGGGGCGTCCCCGTTGCTGAGGGATCATCGTCAGCAGCAGTCGGATAATCTCGCTGAGCAGCGTCAGCCGGTGTTCGAGGATCTCATCTCCCAAGACGTAACGGGCTTTGAAGTACCAATCACGGCTCTCGCGGGCCGACCCCAGAGCGTACTCGTAAAAGCGTGCGCGATCTCTGCCCGTGCCACGCGAATATCCTTCCGCCAGGTTGGCGCTGATGGAGCCCACCGCCCGGTATAGCTGGTCGGCCAAGGCTCTCGTCCGCCGGTCCCCGATCAGCCGAGTGACGTCCCGCCACCCCAGGTCACCCAGAAACAGGGCCCGCCTGTACGCCTGCATCCTCCAAAGCGAATCTTTCTTGATCGCTGCCGGCACCTGGGCCTCCCACTCGGCGTATGTTCTCCAAACGCTGTTCACCTCCTCCCTCCTTATCACGCTTCACGCCTTACGTTTCACGCTTCACGTTTCACGCTTCACGTTTCACGCCTCACGCCTCACGCTTCACGCTTCACATTTTCCGCCCCCATCTCCCGATAAACCCCTACCAGCTTCTCCTGAGCCATTTGCCAAGTGAACTCCCGACGCACCCGCTGGTAGGCCGCTTCGGCCAGCCGGTCGGCCAAGGCCGGATCGTCCAGGAGGCGGAGCACCACGCGGGCCAGGTCGCTGGGGTCATCGGGGGTGAAGAGGAGGGCATCCACACCCTCCCGCATCAGTTCGCGCACGACGGGGAGGTTGGCGGCCACCACGGGCCGGCGGCAGGCCATGTACTCCAGCAGTTTGATGGGGCTGCACCCTTGGGTGACGTTGCGGTCGTTGTAGCCCAGCGGAGCCAGGCAGATGGTGGCCCGGTTGATGAGGTCGGGGATCTGATCGGGGGGCAGTGGCCCTTCCAGGCTCACCCAGTCAGCCAGCCCCTGCTTGCGAATCCGCCGGCGCAGCATCTTGAGGCGGACCTTGCGCCCCCCGCCGACGATGCGCAGCCGGACGGGGCGCTCGGCCAGGATGTGGGGCATCGCGTCCAGCGCCGTCTCCACCCCCTGCCAGGAGGCCAA
>WFUY01000269.1 GCA_015484715.1 Thermoflexales bacterium
GATGATGGGGGTGCCGGGGGTGGCGGCCCGCACCTTCGCCGCCGTGGCCCGCACCGGCACCAGCGTCCTGATGATCTCCCAGGCTTCGTCGGAGCAGAGCATCTGCTTCGTCATCCCCACGCCGGCCGTCCCCCCCGTCGTGGCCGCCATCGAGGAGGAGATGGCGCTGGAGTTGCTGCGGCGGGACATTGACCGGGTCTGGGCCCAGGAGGAGGTCGCCATCGTCACCGTCGTGGGGGCCGGAATGCGCCAGACGCCGGGGGTGGCGGCCCGCATCTTCAGCGCCCTGGGGGAACGGGGGATCAACGTCATCGCCATCGCCCAGGGCTCCTCCGAGTGCAGCATCTCCCTGGTCGTCACCGCCGACGAGGCCGACGAAGCGGTCCGGGCGCTCCACCAACTGACCGGTGAAGGATGATGAGACAAATTCTCCTCCTGGAAGGTCAAGAGAGCACCCCCTGGGATGCGGTGCGCCAAATCCTGGCCCGATTCCGACACCACGGCCAGACGTACTTGGCCTACCTCAACGCTCATCCCACGGCCTCGGATGAAGCTGTCGTGCGTCTCAAGATCGTCGAACCCCTCCTGGAGGCGTTAGGATACGATCCCCAGACCGATCTGGACCCGGAACACCGTGTGAAGGAGGGTGCCATTGACATCCTGGTCAGGGCCAACGATCTTCCGGCAATGCTGTGGGAGCTGAAGCGTACCCAGGAGGCAGACCTAACGCGCTACGAGGACCAACTGGCCCGTTATCTGCTCGCCGTGAGCGCTCGCTACGGTGTTCTGACCAACGGGCAGGAGGTCCGTGTCTACACCTGGGCAGGGGACAGGCTCCACTGGGTCCACTCCTTCTCCTTGCCCGCCTTCGCCCCCAACGCACCACGACCGCCAACGGAAGACGAACGTCTGGCCCTCCTGGCCTTCTTCGACCTTCTCCGCAAGGGAGCTTTCCTGGATACCGAGCGGTTTAAGCGAGAGATTGCCGAAACTACCGAGCCGGGGCTCTCTCTCTCGCCGGACAATCCCCAAAACGAAGCCCTCCTTATCGAGGGGCTTAAGCGGGAGATCCATCGCCTGCACCGGCTCGTGCTCCTCCGTTTTCGCAGTCATCAAGCCCTCTACCGGGCCTTCCAGGCCGAGGAAGCCCAGCGGCGCGCGGTGGTCGAGGCAGAGCAAGCCAAACTGTGGACATGGCTCGAAACATTTGAGAAGCAGACCCGGGTGACCGTCAACCGTCCGGCCCTGGAGCGCTATTTGGAAGACTTCACCGAACAGTGGACGGCTATCGAAGAGCCCGCTTTCGTGAGCGCTTTTCTACGCCGATCCGGGTTGGACCGGTACGTCCAAGGAGCAAACCACGTCAACCTCCAGAACCGGCTGCGCTCCTTCTACCGGGCTCTCGTGGACTACGCCCGTTGGCGCGCCCGACAAGCGGTGAAGCTGCGCCCTAGTCGGGTGATTGTGGAGAACTTTGCCCAATGGCAGGACGAGACAGGGCCGATGGCCGAGGACTACGAGGTCGAGTTCTGCCTTCAGACAGTCTACATCTTCGTCACCCGTGTCCTGCTCATCCGTATCTGTGAGGACAAAGGACTGATCACCCAGAAGATCTCTGATGGGGGGTACAGAGACTACCTTCACTTCAGCCGCCAATTCTTCACCTATCTGGCCGAGGCCAACCGCACACTGTTGGACCTCGCCTACAGGGACACCAGCCACATCTACGGACACTTTTTCAGCCGGGACATCTTCGACTGGTACGTGTGGGAAGAGGAGGCGATCGTGCGCCTCTTCCACCTGTTGAATCGCTTCGACTTCAGCCAGGTGAGCGCGGACCTTATCGGACACATCTACGAACAGTACGTGGATGAGCTGGAGCGCAAGCGGAAGGGCCAGTTTTACACCCCTCCCCAGGTAGTCAACTACATTCTAGATCGGGTGGGGTATCAGGGAGAGGCCACCATCGGTCGGCGACTCTTGGACCCCGCTTGTGGCAGCGGTCGGTTTCTCGTGGAAGCTGCCCGCCGGCTGATCAAGGCCCTACGCCAAAAGTACCCGGACCTAGAGCCTAAGACGCTGGTGAACGAATACGTGCGCGATAGCCTCTTTGGGCTGGACGTCAACCGCTTTGCCTGTTTTCTGGCCGAGGTGAACCTACTGGTGCAGGTGCTGGACCTGGTGCGCGAGGGGGACCACTTCACCGTGGAACGTTTCCACATCTATGCAACGAACGCCCTACTCCCCCGGGCGCAGGAGATTCGTCCGTTGGTTGGGCCGGACAACGGGCTGGCTTATGAAACGGAAGTGGCCGAGCTCATCAAGCGGCGTGGGTACAATCCTGCACTCCGGCTGGACTTCCGTCGGGGGTTTGATTGGATCGTGGGCAACCCGCCTTACGTGCGGGCCGACCATCCCAGCGTGGTCCCTATGCGGGAGCAAATTCAAGCCAGCGGGCGCTACAAGACGCTCCACAAGAAGTGGGACCTGTACATCCCTTTCATCGAGCTCGCCTTGGACCTACTGGCCGAGGGGGGACGCCACAGTTTCATCGTCTCCGATGCCTACCAGACGGAAGCCTACGCCCACCTCTCCCGACAACAGCTCTTGGAGAAAACCACCATCGAAAGCCTCACCTTCGCTCCTGGGATCAAATTCTTCGCCGAAGCTCAGGTGTACAACCTGATTTACGCGGTCCGGCAAGGCGCCCCTCCAAAGGGGCATCGGGTGCAACGCTTCAAAATCGTGGATGCGCGGTTGCGGGAGATGGACATTAAGCGCCTCCCCGCCCTCTCCCAACGCCGATGGGGCGAGAGGATTTTCCGCCCTGAGTTCAAGGGGGAAGAGGAGCTTGACTTCGCAGGCTACCCGACCTTGGGCGACCTCTGTTACATCAGCTATGGCCTTGCTCCTGTATCGCACGAGGACCTGGATCCGAGGGACGAGGCGGGGAGACGCCGCAAACTTTTCGTGACGGAAGACCTGCTGGCCGATACCCCGGACTCCAAGCACCCCAAGAAGTTCGTTCAGGGCAAAGACCTGGATCGTTTCCAGGTCCTTCGGATACGATGGCTGGAATGGGGGACGGTTCGTGTACCCGGCCAACTCCGGCGCAAGAAGTTCCCCGAGCTCTTCGAGAACGAGAAACTGCTGGTTGCACGGCGTCCTCACCGGGGTTCCCTGAAGGCGTACTACGATGCTCAAGGGGAGCTATACTGCGATGCAACCGTCATCTGTGCCGTTCCAGCCCACCGGCTGCTCGAAGTTCACAACCGCACCCTAGACCGTCAGGCTGTGCGTGAGGCCCTGGTGCGGGCTGCTCAGCACTCCCCCGACTATGACCTGAGGTACCTGGTCGCTCTGCTCAACTGCCGTTGGCTATCTCGCTACATCTTCCAGAAGATTGCCAAGGGCCGAATTGACTTCTACCCCGATAACTTGAGGCAGTACCCCATCGCGCCCGCCGATGCCGATGCCCAGGCCCAGATTGCTCAGGTGGTGGACGAGATCGTCGCCGCCCGAGAGGACTTGCACCAATGGCGTGAACAGGGGCACCGCATCAGCGAAGAGGACATCGTGCTCAACCCACGGCCCTTCCTCGATCTCTGGAACATCCCTTACGGAGACCTGTTCATCGCCGGAAGCTTCGTCTCCTGGCACATAGGCGGGCCTCCAACGATGTCTGAGATTGAAGGCCGGCGGCTCATCCTGCGCAAACAACCGTTCTCCTACATTGAAAGCGAAGTTCCCGACGTCTTACGATACCTGCGCCTCTACCTGGAAACCAACCGTGATGAACTGCGGCAGTATCCAATAGCCCAGATCCCCCACCATGTCCTTCTCCCTCGCTCTCCCGGAGAGGTAGTCCGCTTCCTAGGCCGTCTGGAGAAAGAGCGTGAAACAGTGATGTTACGGTGGATGCAGGTCGTCCAGCACGAGGCCTGGCTTGAGGAACAGGCTTTCGACCTCTACGGCGTGGATGAAAGCTGGCGGGAGAGACTGGTGGGGAAAGGGTACCGCTTCGAGGGGATCTCTCCCCAGATCGCCTTTGTCTCTATCCTAGACCACCCGGACGATAACCCGATGCGTCGGGTCGCTTTTCCCAGGCAAGGGGTCTGGTACTACCGGACGCCGAGGCCGCTGCCTCAGGCGGTGCTGGTGTGGATGCACGATGGCCAGAAGATCGTGACCCAGTGGCAGATTCCTACCGCAGTATGATGGCCAACGTCCCACACCTTGAGGATCAGACGGCCCCTCTGCCGGACAAGGGTAGCTAAGGAGAAGTCTATGCCTCACATCCCCGTTGCCATCCTAGGGGCCACCGGCGCGGTGGGCCAGCGCTTCGTCCAGCTCCTGGCCGACCATCCCTGGTTCCACATCGCCGCGCTGACCGGCTCGGAGCGCTCGGCGGGGCAGCCCTACGGAAGGGCCTGCCGCTGGGTCGTGCCGGGGGAGATGCCGGAGGCGGTGCGGGAGATGACCGTCCTGCCCTCGACGCCGGAGGCCCTGGCCGCCGCTGCGCCCAACGCGCGGCTCCTCTTCTCCGCCCTCCCCTCAGGCGTGGCCCGGGAGGTGGAGCCGGCTCTGGCCGCCGCCGGCTACGCCGTCTGCTCCAACGCCTCCGCCCACCGGCTGGACCCCGACGTGCCCCTCCTCATCCCGGAGGTCAACGCCGACCATCTGGCCCTCATCCCCCACCAGCAACAGCGGCGGGGCTGGCCCGGCTTCATCGTCACCAGCCCCAACTGCTCCACCACCGGCGTCGTCCTCCCCCTGAAGCCGCTCCACGAAGCCTTCGGGGTGCGCCAGGTCCAGGTCGTCACCCTCCAAGCGGTCTCCGGGGCCGGCTACCCCGGCGTCCCCTCACTGGAAATCCTGGACAACGTCATCCCCTACATCGCAGGGGAGGAGGACAAGCTGGAGCAGGAGCCCCGCAAACTGCTGGGGCGGGTCGTGGGCGACCGCGTGGAGGAAGCCCCCATCACCCTCAGCGCCCAGGTCCACCGGGTGCCGGTTTTCGACGGCCACCTGGCCGCCCTGTCCATTGGGTTTGCCACAGAACCGACGCCCGAGGCGGTGGCCGAGGTCCTGCGGGACTACCGTCCGTCGTCGGAGGTCGCAGCGCTGCCCAGCGCGCCGCAACGGCTCCTCATCGTCCGCCAGGAGCCCGACCGTCCGCAGCCCCGGCGGGACCGGGACGCCGAGGGGGGGATGGCGGTCACCGTAGGGCGGATACGCCGCTGTCCCCTGCTCCACATCCGGCTCATCTCCCTCGTCCACAACACGTTGCGAGGTGCGGCCGGCGGAGCGATCCTCAACGCCGAGTTGCTGGTGCAGGCCGGAGGGCTCTCCCAGGAGGTGCAGTGAGCTTTCCCTGGAGGCCGGTATCTATTCAGCCTACCCTCCCGCAGGTCACCGGTCGAGGGCGCTTTCAGTCCCGATGGGCTATTGGAAGCACGGTTTCGCGTCGGAAACGCGCCTGACCTGTGGGAGGGCGAACAGTTACGGAGGCCAGCATCTTCTAAATTTGTCAAGTCGTCGGGAGACAGGCAGGGGGCAACGGCCGCAGGTTGGGGCAACCTCGGCGAGGGAAGCGAGGGGATGACGGTTCCCTCGGCCCACGGACAGGGGTGCGATCCAGAGGGGCTACAACCGGACCAACGGGCTCCCTAGGGAGCCGCCCCGCCAGCCACGGGGAGTGAGATACGGCGTCAAGCGCCCACATCTCCCTGCGGCGCTAAGTGGGCTGCTCCCAAAGGCGGGATGAGCCTGACCACGCTAGGCAACGGCGTCAAGCGCCCAGGGGTGTTGACGGCGTCGCTCGCGCCCGTTGCGGGAGCCCCGGGGGAGCACCCCGGCCGGGTCGGGGGAACCGACCTGGCTC
>WFUY01000270.1 GCA_015484715.1 Thermoflexales bacterium
AGGAAGACCAGGGCCAGCAGAAGGATGAGGGCGATGAGCACCAGGTTGCTGACGTTGGTCCTGGGCTGTTCGGCGGCCTGGCTCTCGGCGTAGACCTTGTTCAGGTCAATGATCTCGCCTCCCGGCGGGGCGCTCACCGGACCGGCCGCAGCCGGGGCAGCGGGGGCCTCCGAAGAGGGCGCCGAGGGGACCGGTGGGGCTTCGCCGCTCGGAGGGGCTCCACCGCCGCCGCCGGTGCCCACTTCAACGCCCAGCACGCCGGCGTACTGCTGGGCCAGGTCCATGTAGTCGTCGGGGTGGCACGACTGACAACTGGCCTGGACATCGCCCAGGGGAGCGACCAGCCCCTGGTGGGCGGCTTCCTTGTCCGTGGCCTGCACGTCGCCGGCGTGGCAGAATTCGCAGAAATCGCCGAAGGCGTGGGCCGTGTGCCACTCCCCCTCGTTGTTCACCGGGTCCTGCCCTTGCACCTCGTGGCAGTTCTTGCAGGAGGAGACCGAGGACCCGCACTGGGCTGCTGCCTGTCGCTCGTTCAGCCCCCCGATCAGCACCAGGCTGAGGGTGGCCAGGGCGAGCAGCAGGCCCACCCGTATCGGTATGCGACGGTTCATGCTTCCCTCCATCCAACTCCGTACGATGGGTGACGGTTACGATCTTGCCGAAAGGCCACGCTCCGTGGCGAGGTGGGACATGATGTTGGCGATGCGTTGCAGCAAGGTGAGCACCCAGGCTCGCCGGTCCGCTTCCAGGTGGAAGACCTCCGTCAGGTGGGCGGCCAACGCCTCTGGGGGAACGTCGAACGTGGTGGCGATCGCCCGGAGGGCCTCGTCGGAGGGGGGCCAGTCGTCGGGGGCAACGCCTCCCAGGAGCACCATGCCCTTCAACTCGTGGCCAACGCGGATCAAGGCCCGGGCGCAGAGGAGGCCGGAGGTCGTGCGCGTGAACTGCGGCTCCAGGTCAATGATGGTCGCCAGATCGTGCCAGTCCTGGATGCAGTGGGAGAGGGCGTTGGGGTTCTGGACGATGATCTCCAGGAAGCCGCAGAGGTTGCTGAAGCGGGTGATGGGGTGCCCCTCCAGATCGGTGATGACCAGGGTCACGCCCAGCGCCTCGGCGAAGGTGTCCTGGATCAGCTGGACGCACTCCAGAGGCAGCAGGGAGGCCAGGTCGCTCTGGGAGATCAGGGCATCGGCGGGAAGGGATGGGGCCGAAGTCTCGACTCGGCTCTGGAGCCACCGCTTGACCAGGTTAGCGGGGAAGCGCCACTGCTTGCCCACTTTGATGGCCGGGATCTGACCGGCCTCGGCCATCCGATAGATGGTCGAGCGGTCCACCTGGAGCAGCGCCTGCAGGTCCTTGGCGGTCAGCATCTCGTCCATAGGCTCCCTCGTTCTGTGGGTCGAATATGTGAAAGTTTGAACGTGCGTGCCCATCTTAGTCCGTTTCCCCGTCTCCAGCAAGTGACGTATGGCAGCGCCAACAGGTGACAGACGTCACAATCGGCATTGGGCGCATTGGATGCAGAAGATGCAATCGAGATATGCGGCATATGCAAGTTGGCCGGGGGACTGCCGCCGGCCCGACGCGCGGGGCTGAACCTCGGCGCTGAGGAGCGTGACCAAAAGCTGTTGAATCACTGAGCAACTGAAGGAAATGAGCTCACTGAGGGGTTGTACGCCTCCTACCCGCCGTCGGGTCACGGCCTTGCCGACGACCTGGGCCGCCCTGCCCAAGGCTCAGTGTCTTCACCTCCCTCAGCTTCAGGGATTCTGGGGGCTTGGTTGGCGGACGGACAAGCTGTCAACGGATTGGGAACGGATAGCTGTCAACGGATTGGGAACGGATTGAACGGATGGGAGGCACAGTCCTCAGTCCTCGGTCCACAGTCCGCTGCTAGGCTGCTAGGCCGCTAGGCCGCCGGTCGCTATGCCGCTATGCCGCCCTGGAACGGATAGCTGTCAACGGATTGGGGAACGGATTGAACGGATGGGAGGCACAGTCCTCAGTCCTCGGTCCACAGTCCGCTGCTAGGCTGCTAGGCCGCTAGGCCGCCGGTC
>WFUY01000271.1 GCA_015484715.1 Thermoflexales bacterium
GGGTAGGTGACGGGAACGTTGATGACGCCGACCCGCCGGCCCGCCTCCGAGAGGATCTGCCAGAGGGTGGGGGCGCGGATGGCGGTGGCGTTGACCAGGTCGAAATCCCCCTGGACGGGCCGGATGAAGTCGAAGACGCCGTGCTTGCCCGGGTTCTTGCCCGTCATAAACGAGGGCCAGGCCGGTGAGGTGACGGGCGGGAGTGTCGAGCGCAGGTCGCCGTGGACGCCCTGGGCCATCAGCCGGGCCAGGTGGGGGAGCTCGCCCGCCTCCGCCCAGGGTCGGATCAGCGTAAAGGTTGCCCCGTCCAGGCCGAAGATCAGCACCCTCATCATCCGCCCCCTCTCACAGCCACCTGCTCCTCCGACGCTGATGCCCGCTCCGCCTCGCCCACCAGAACGTCCCGAATGTAGTAGATGGGTTTGCCCTGGGTCTCGTGGTAGGTGCGGATGATCAGCTCGCCTAGCAGCCCCATCACGATGAACTGGACGCCGACGAAGATGAGGAGCACGGCCAACATCAGCAGGGGGCGATCGCCGATCTTGTAGCGGTAGCCGTGGATCACCTTGAGGGAGGTGAGGTAGAGGCCGATGAGGGTTCCCAGGCCGGCGGCTCCGAACCCCAGGAGCCCGAAGAGCTGCATCGGACGGGCCGAGTAGCTGAGCAGGAAGCTGACCGTCAGCAGGTCCAGGACGACGCGGATGGTGCGGGAGAGGCCGTACTTGCTCCGGCCCTGGGTGCGGGAGCGGTGGTTGACGGGGAGCTCGGCGATCCGCACCCCGTAGCGGCTGGCCAGGGCGGGGATGAAGCGGTGGAGCTCGCCGTAGAGGTGGACGTTCTTCACCACGTCGGCCCGGTAGGCTTTGAGGGAGCAGCCGTAGTCGTGCAGCCGGACGTCGGTGGCCTCGGAGATGAGCCGGTTGGCGATGAGGCTGGGCAGGCGGCGGGTGAAGAAGGGGTCCTTGCGGTGCAGCCGCCAGCCGCTGACGATGTCGTAGCCTTCTTCCAGCTTCTCCACCAGCCGGGGGATGTCGGCGGGGTCGTTCTGCCCGTCGGCGTCCATCGTGACGACGACCTCCCCCTGGGCCAGGTCGAAGCCGGCGGCGAAGGCGGCCGTCTGGCCAAAGTTGCGGCGCAGGCGGACGACCTTCAGGTGGGGCTCCAGGGCCTGCAGGCGGCGCAGCACCGCCACACTCCCGTCGGTGCTCCCGTCGTCCACGGCCAGGACCTCGTAGGGCACGCCCCAGCCGGCCAGGACCTGGTGGAGTTCCTCGATCACGTCGGGGAGGGCGGCTTCCTCGTTGTAGACGGGCAGGACGACGGAGAGGTAGGGGGGCGCGGCCAACGTCTCAGGCCCATTGGGGGCTTGGAGGTCCGATCTGTAAGCACTCATAACTCCTCGTAAAGTCTCTTCCGGTCCAGGGCCGGGGGATTATAACACGGCCCCGAAGGGACGGCAAGGGAGCGGAGCGCGGTGATTACCCACAAGTGAGCGAGAGGGTGGTCCGTAGCAGGCCGTCCACGAATTTCTCACGAATGCACGAATGAGGCGGTCCTTAATGCGTGTATTCGTGCCCCCTTCGTGGACGGCTAGTCTCCCTATCTCATCACCGGAGCGAAGCGGTGGTCTGGTGATTCCCCATAAGCCTCCGCCGGAAGGGGAATTCCGGCCTACGGGGAGGCCGTTCGCTCCCCCGGCCTAGGCGATCACCGAGAGGAGCGGTGGGTCTCTTGCCGGGAGAAGAGGAACTGCTCCGAGGAAGGGCCGTGGCCCTGGAAGACGTCCAGCAGAGGGACGTCGGGATCGGCCACCACCCAGACCTTCCTCGGCAGGACCTGCACTTCGATCTCCCGCACCCCGGCGGTGATGGGCTCCCCGTCGGTGTGGATGGGCACAGGCACGTCGGTCTGCACGACCATGCGGCGGAAGCGGTCGAGGAGGATGGCCGGGTCGTAGATGTGCTCCCCCTTGATGGCCTTGGGGAGCAGGCGGAGGATGCCCGGGCGGGTCAATGCCTTGGCGAACCCCACGTCGAGTTGACCGTCGTCCACCTCGGCGAAGGGGGTGAGCCAGAAGCCGCCGCCGGTGCGCCGTCCGTTGCCTACGGTGATGAGCAGCATCCGCCCCTCCCGCGCCTTCCCGTCCCAGCGCACCCGGACGTAGGGCTGGACGTAGCGGTAGAGGGCCCGGAAGACGGCCACCAGGTAGATGAGGAAGCCTCGGCAGCGGGAGATCCTGCGGCTCTCCAGGCTGACCTGGGCCTCGAAGCCGATGCCGCAGTTGTTCACGAAGTAGCGCCCCTCCCGGTTGACGCCGCTCAGGCCGGGGCTCTGGACGAGGCCGGCGTCCAGCAGGCGGCGCCGGTCCTGCAGCAGATGCTCCACCATCCCTTCCAGGTCGCGGGGGATGCGCAGGACCTCGGCCAGGTCGTTGCCGGAGCCGACGGGGAAGATGCCCATCGGGAGGGTCGTTCCGTTGGTGGCAGCCCGGCAGAGCCCGTTGGCGACCTCGTTGACGGTGCCATCTCCGCCGACGGCGACAATGGCCCGGTAGCGGCCGCTGCGGGCGGCCTCGTAGGCCAGGGCGATGCCATGCCCCGGCTCCTCGGTCCTGACCACCTCGTAATCCACCCGCCGCGCCTTGAGCACGGCTTCGAGGCGGGGCCAGGTCTTATTCGCCCCCCAGCGGTCGGCATAGGGATTGAGTACGAGGAAGTAGTCGGCCATCCTCTCCTCCTTTCTCCGCTCCAAGGTGTCCGACGCTGGGCGCGTCAGCGCCCTCTTGGCGCTCCAGGGAGCCCTGGGAACGCCGAGGGGTTCTGCTCGCTTGCTCCGGGACCCCAATTATACCCGGAGGGGCGGTCTTGCGCCAGTTGTCAGCCCCAGTCCGCAGTCCCCAGCTCGGCTCACCAGCACCTCACCAGACGGATTGGGATTAACCGCTTACGGAGTGGGCGTCTCCCATCCGCTCCATCCGTTCTCAAATCCGCTGACAGCTATCCGCTCCCAAACGGACGGCCATCAACAGATCAGGAGAGCAACGGAGAAGAATGCCCCCATAGAGAGAAAACACCGAGGGCCGGAGAAGCTTTCTCCAGCCCTCGGTGCCTCAGTACCTCAGCACCTCGGTGCCCTCAGGGCCTCAGCACCTCGGTGCCTCACTCCCCCCGGCGCACCCGCATCTTCAGGAAGTGGGTGGCGCAGGAGATGCAGGGATCGTAGTTGCGGATCAACTGCTCGCAGCGCCAGGTAGCATCCTCCAGGGGCAACTCCAGCACCGTCGGCACGAAGGCCCACAGATCGTCCTCCATCCGCTTCAGGTTCTGGGAGGTCGGCGGGATGATCCGGGCCTCCTGGATCAGCCCCTCGTCGTCCAGCCGGTAGCGGTGGTAGAGCATCCCTCGGGGCGCTTCGGTGATGTGGCACCCCTCGCCCGCCCGAGGCGACACCGGCACGCGGCTGGGCACCGGCTCCTCGTAGCCCTCGATGAGCCACAGCGCCTCCTCGAAGGCGTGGACCAACTCCAGCGACCGGGCGACGATGCTCACGAAGGGGTTGTTGTTGGGGAAGGGGATGCCCGACCGCTCCATCGCCTCCTGGGCCTTCGGCGAGAGCTTCTCCCGGTTCAGGTTCACCCGGGCCAGCGGCCCCACCTGGTAGCTGCCCCCATCCACCCGTCGGGCGTGGAGGGCATTGGAGTGGGCCACGTGCTCCTCGACGAAGTGCTCCTCGAAGGCTTCCATCGGGATCTCCAGCCCCCGAGAGGAGACCACCCGCCCCTCGTTCATCGGGTACTCGTCCGGGTGGGAGAGGGCGACGAACTCGTAGTCGGCGGTGAAGTCGGGGAAGGGGAGGCTGGCCGTCCAGGCCACCGTCTCCAGAGCCGCCTCCAGCCCCCACTCCAGGTCCTCCTTGAGCTTCAGCAGCTCCCGCCGGCGCGGAGCCCGGTAGAAGCCCCCCACGCAGGGGGAGACGGGATGGATCTCCCGCCCGCCGATGAGGGCCAGGAGCTCGTTGCCGATCTTCTTCATCCGCAGCCCCCGCTCGACCACGGGCCGCAGCTCCGGCTCGGCGGCCATCGCGATGGCGCTCTCGTAGCCCAGGAAGTCGGGGGCGTGGAGCAGGTAGACGTGGAGGGCGTGGCTCTCGATCCACTCGGCGCAGTAGAGCAGGCGGCGCAGCGCACGGATGGCCGGCGTGGTGGTGACCCCCAGCGCCTTCTCCAGGGCGTGGGCCGAGCTCATCTGGTAGGCCACGGGGCAGATGCCGCAGATGCGGGCGGTGATGTCAGGAGCATCCTGGAAGCCGCGCCCCCGCAGGAAGGCCTCGAAGAAGCGGGGCGGCTCGAAGATGCGCAGCTCCAGGTGGGTGATCCGACCATCCTCCACCACGATGTCCAGCGCCCCCTCGCCCTCCACCCGGGCCAGGTAGTCCACCTTGATCTGCTTGACCGTCTCCGTCGCCCTCGTCATCGGCGCACCTCCTCGAACTGGTCGCTGGTCACCCGGAAGGCCTCGGCGTACCCGGTGAAGCCCCGGAAGAGGCGGACGATCTCCCCGGAGGAGGCCCCCAGGTCCTGGAAGCGCCGGCCCAGCACCTCGGCGTTGGGCGCTTCCATCGGGCCGTAGCAGCCGTAGCAGCCCCGGTTGTAGGCCGGGCAGATGGCCCCACAGCCCGCCTGGGTGACTGGCCCCAGACAGGGGATGCCCTGGGCGACCATCACGCAGACGGTTCCCCGGCGCTTGCACTCCAAGCAGACGCTGTGGGTCGGCACGCGAGGCTGCCGTCCGATGAGCAGCGCCGTGATCAGGTCCAGAAGCTGGGCCTTGTTGATGGGACACCCCCGCAGCTCGAAGTCCACCGTGACGTGGTCGCTGATGGGGGTGGAGGTTTCCAGGGTGTCAATGTAGGCGGGCGTGGCGTAGACAAGGCGGACGAACTCATCCACATCCCGCCAGTTCCGCAGCGCCTGGATGCCGCCGGCCGTGGCGCAGGCCCCGATGGTCACCAGGAACCGGGACTGCCGCCGCACCTCCTGGATCCGCTCGGCCTCCTCGGGCGTGGTGATGGAGCCCTCGACCAGGGTGACATCGTAGGGACCCTCCAGCATCTGCCGCCGGGCCTCGACGAAGTAAGCGATCTCCACCTGGCCGGCCACGGCCAGCAGCTCGTCCTCGGCATCCAGCAGGGAGAGCTGGCAGCCATCGCAGGAGGCGAACTTGAAGACCGCCAGCCGGGGCTTTCGCCGCTCCTCCGCATTCTCGTTCGCTCTTCGCTCGCTCATCAGAAGTCCTCCACACCGAAGAAGGGTTCGACCTGGGCGTAGGAGAAGACCGGCCCCTCCTTGCAGACGAAGGTCGGCCCGAACTGGCAGTGGCCGCAGAAGCCCACGCCACACTTCATATTGCGCTCCATCGAGATGTAGATCCGCTCCTGGGGGATCCGGCGGGCCAGGGCCTCGTAGATGACGAAGCGCATCATAATCTCCGGGCCGCAGGTCAACACCGTCGTCCGCTTCGGGTCCAGCCGGATGTGGTAGAAGAGCATCGGCACGACGCCGACGTGGCCCTTCCAGCGGGCATCGGCACGGTCCACCGTGGTGTGGACCTGGATGTCGTGGGCCTCCCAGGCCTCGAACTCGTCGGTGTACAGCATATCGGCCGGCGTCCGAGCCCCGTAGAGGAGGATGACCCGCCCGAAGTCGGCCCGATGCCGGATGACGTCGTAGATCACGGGGCGCAGGGGGGCCAGCCCGATCCCGCCGGTGACGATGCAGAGGTCCTGGCCCCGCAGCCGCTCCAAGGGCCAGGCGCTGCCGTAGGGGCCGCGCACCCCGATCACGTCACCCACCTGGAGCCGGCTGATGGCCCGGGTGACGTTGCCGGCGTAGCGGATGGTGTGGCCCATCCGCCCCGGCTCCCCGGGATCGGAGCTGATGGAGATGGGCACCTCGCCGATGCCGGGCAGGTAGAGCATGTTGAACTGGCCGGGGCGGAAGCGGTAACGCTGCTGCAGCGCCTCATCCTCAAAGACGAGGGTGTAGGTGGTGATGGCGTAGGCTTCCTCTTTGATCTCCACCACGCGGGCGGGATAGGGGAGCATCGGCCCGACCTCTCCCACCGGTGATGTCGCCGTAGATGCCGTCGTCTTTGCGATCATTTCGCGCCCTCCGTTCGGATGGCGTTCACCTCTTCTGTGATGTCTATCCCCACCGGGCACCAGGTGATAC
>WFUY01000272.1 GCA_015484715.1 Thermoflexales bacterium
CTACCTCACCCACGCGGGTGACCCCGATCGCCTCTTCGTCGTCGAGAAGGCCGGGCGAATCTGGCTGAT
Organism: Thermoflexales bacterium; assembly: GCA_015484715.1. GTDB lineage: Bacteria > Chloroflexota > Anaerolineae > S140-20 > S140-20 > S140-20. The sequence goes on from WFUY01000272.1 coordinate 70, forward strand.
CGAGGGAGGGGAGCGGCTGCCGACGCCCTTCCTCGACATCACCGACCGGGTGGGTTCCCAGGGCAGCGAGCAGGGGCTCTTCAGCGTTGCCTTTCCCCCCGATTTCGCCACCAGCGGCCTCTTCTACGTGAACTACACCGATCGGCTGGGGGACACCGTCGTGGCCCGCTATCGGCTGCGGGAGGGTGATCCCCGTCAGGCCGATCCGGCCAGCGAGCAGAAGCTGCTCCAGGTCCGGCAGCCGGCCGCCAACCACAACGGCGGACAGCTCCAGTTTGGCCCCGACGGCTACCTCTACATCGGGACGGGAGATGGCGGGGCGGCCGGCGACCCATGGGGCAACGCCCAGAACCTGGGCGTGCTGCTGGGCAAGATGCTGCGCATAGATGTGATGGGGGTCGAGACCTACAACATTCCCCGCGACAACCCCTTCCTGGACCAGCCCGGCGCTCGCCCGGAGATCTGGGCCTACGGCCTGCGCAATCCCTGGCGCTTCTCCTTCGACCGGGCCACCGGCGATCTCTACATCGCCGATGTGGGCCAGAACCGCTACGAGGAGGTGGATGTCCAGCCGGCCGACAGCCGGGGTGGGGAAAACTACGGCTGGGATGTGATGGAGGGCAGCCACTGCTTCGAGCCCCTGGAAGGCTGCGACTCCAGTGGGCTGGTGCTCCCTGCGATCGAGTACGACCACAGTGGGGGCTGCTCCATCACCGGCGGCTACGTCTACCGGGGGAGCCGCTACCCCTCGCTGGTCGGCACCTACTTCTTCGGCGACTACTGCTCCGGCAACGTCTGGGGGATGCGGCAGGATCCTTCCGGCCAGTGGACAATGGCCCTGCTCCTCCAGACGGAGATCAACATCAGCTCCTTCGGAGAGGACGCCGAGGGGGAACTCTACGTCGTAGGCTACCGGGATGGGAACATCTATCGCTTGGTCGCCCAACCCTGAGCGTCCGTCGAGCCCGCCCACAAAAACGCCCCCAGGGGCCTGGCCCTTGGGGGCGTTTGCGTCGTGTCCGCCGGATGTACCCTCTGGTGGATGGGCGGATCATGAACCTGTTCGAGGCATTGGGGAGAGCCGTCCGGCTAGCGAGCTCGTCGGGCCAAGGTTAAGCCCAGACCGCTCACCAGCGCCAGACCACCGACAGCCACCAGGAGGAAAGGCGCTAGGGGGGCACCGCCTCCCGCCGTGGGCAGCGTCATCGGCAGCCCTCCCGTCACCTGGAAGGGAGGCGTGATCACCTGGTCCCCTGCCTTCACCGGGACATCGGGGCCGTTGGGGAACTCGAAGGTGCCCATCTGACCGGCATCGGTGTGCAGCATCGCGTAGAGGGTGGGCGTCGCCTTCGTGGCATCAATCTCCACCGCCACGTTGGCGTTCTCCCCATCGGCGACGGGGCTGTAGCCCAGGATGGGGCCGGGCTTGCCATCCTTCTGGGCGTGGATCACGATCCAGCCGGGGCCTTGGCTGAAGACCTTCGCCACCGTCACTTTGCCGCCGCTGATGGGCTGATCGGCCACCCCTACGCCAAAGGTGACCTGGAAGGGCGGGGTGACGACCTGGTCGTTCACCTTGACCGGGACATCAGGGCCGTTGGGGAACTCGAAGGTGCCCATCTGACCGGCATCGGTGTGCAACATCGCGTAGAGGGTGGAGGTCGCCTGGGTTGCGTCAATCTCCACCGTCACGTTGGTGTTCTCCCCATCGGCGACGGGACTATAGCCCAGGATGGGGCCGGGCTTGCCATCCTTCTGGGCGTGGATCACGATCCAGCCAGGACCGTTGCTGACGACCTTCTCCACGACGACCATGCCCTTCACGATGGGCTGATCGCTGACGGAGACGGAGGGCGTCATCTGTGCCGACGCCCAGGGGGCCAGCGCCAGCACCAGCATCAGAGCGATCCCGAGACCAGCGAGTTGGCGGATATATCGTGTCATCCTTTCCTCCTTACAACAAGATTGATGGAATTGGGACATTGACCGGGGGAGACCGTGGCGCTCAGCGACGGTCTTCATTGGTAGATACGGATGAAGGGAATTTTTGGATTCATCCTGTCATAAAAAGGGTGGGGAAAAAGGAGGAAGGATCAGAGGGACCCGCCCAGCACTTTGGCCCCGGTGGGACCGGGGCTGCCGCCGGCCGGCTCGATGGTGATGCCGAAGGCGGAGTACTCAAGGAGAGGGCGGGGGGAGGAGATTGCCATTACGCCGTACCCGTCCGGCGTGACGGAGAAGACGCCGCCGCTGGTCCGTTGTCCATCCCGGATCAGCCAGAGCTGGTACTGCTTCTCGGGACTGAGGGGGGGGAGCTTTTCGACGATGAGGGAACCGTATTCCCCGTCGCCGGTGATGACAACGATGCCGTGGGCCTCGGGGGCCGCCTCGGTGCCCACCAGGGCGACGATGCGCATCTCTGGGGCCGAAGCCATCCTCTCCAGCCGGGAGAGCCGCTGCCACAGAAGCAGGTTGAGCAGGGCCAAGGACACGATGAGGAGCAGGCTCACGGGGGCCCATAGGGGGGCGGCGCCCTGCAGCAGCCGGCGCAGCCGCTCCCACCACGGGAGAGAGGGGGCCGCTGCCGTCGTCGGGCTGGGGCGCGCAGAGAGGTGGGC
>WFUY01000273.1 GCA_015484715.1 Thermoflexales bacterium
GCCCCCCGCCGACCCCCATCCCCCTACCGTCGAGACCGTCCTGCCGCTCATCATCGAGGCCATCGAGACCACCATCCGGGAGTCGGCGGTGGAGCGCCGGCGGATGCTGGGCATCGGCGTGGGGATGGCGGGGCTGGTGGATGGGGCGGCCGGGATCTGCCGCTACTCCCCCTTCTTCGGCTGGCGGAACGTCCGCATCGCCGACCCCATCGCCGAGCACTTCCACCTGCCCGTCTACCTGGAGAACGACGTGAACACCCTGACCATCGCCGAGCAGTGGTTCGGCTACGGCCACGGGGTGGACCACTTCGTGGTGGTCACCGTGGGGCGGGGCATCGGCGCCGGCATCGTGGTCAACGGCCAGTTCTATCGCGGGGCGCTGGGCGGGGCCGGGGAGTTCGGCCACATCACCCTGGTGGATGGCGGGCCGCCCTGCGATTGTGGCAAGCGGGGCTGCTTGGAGGCCCTGGCCTCGGACCCGGCGGTGGTGCGCCAGGCGCGGGCGGCCATCGCCCTGGGGGAGAAGACGAGCCTGGCTGCGGTAGACCCCCTCTCGCTGGAAGCGGTGGTGGAGGCCGCCGAGGCAGGGGACGAGCTGGCCCGGCGGCTGCTGGCCGACTCGGGCCGGTGGCTGGGCATCGGCATCGCCACCCTGGTCAACGTCCTGAACCCCCAGATGGTCATCGTGGGTGGTGAGGGGGTGCGGGCCGGCGAGTGGCGCTTCGGCCCGATGCGCGAGGTGATCCGGGCCCACGCTTTCAACGGGCTGGCCGATGAGATGGAGATCGTCATCGAGCCTTCCGGCGATGAGGCCTGGGCCCGGGGCGCGGCCTGCGTGGTGTTGGGGGAGCTCTTCCGCTCGCCCGTGCAGCGGGAGGGTGCGGTGGACCTCATCGCGGCGGTGGCCTGAGGCCCCTGCCCGACCCCTACGCTCTGTCAGTCGTTTTTCTTCAGCCCCAACTTACTTTGCTCTCCAAACAAAGTCGAGGCAGAAAGGAGGGATGCACCGCTCAAGGAGACGACCGATCACCCCTTTTTCAGTTCGTTCTTCAGAACCCCTGTAAGCTAAGGAGGAGAACCCAATGAACGCGCGCAAGGCTTTTCTGCTTTTGATCGTCCTCGTGGTGCTGGCCCTCGTGGTCATTGCCTGCGGGCCGGCGGCCACACCCACCCCCCAGGTCATCAAGGAGACCGTCGTCGTCACCCAGGTGGTGGAGAAGCCGGGGGAGAAGGTGGTGGAGACCAAGATCGTCGAGGTCGAGAAGGTCGTCACGCCGACGCCGCAGCCGGAAGGGCCAGTGACCATCGCTTTCTGGCACGCTTACAACCCGGTTGAGACGGAGATGCTTACCAAGAAGGTGATCCCGGCCTTCGAGGAGAAGTATCCTAACATCAAGGTTGAGGCCCAGGCTGTGCCGTACAACGAGTTCCGCAAGAAGCTGTTGACCGCCATCGCGGGAGGCACCGCCCCGGATCTCATCCGCTCCGACATCATCTGGGTGCCGGAGTTGGCCGATATGGGGGCCTTGGTAGCTTTGGACGAGCTGATGCCCGACTTCGACGAGTACAAGGACCAGGTCTTCCCCGGGCCGCTCTCGACCAACTACTGGAAGGGCCATTACTATGGTCTTCCCCTGGACACCAACACCCGCATCCTGATGTGGAACAAGGAGATGTACGAAGCGGCGGGCATCACCGAGCCGCCCACGACCATTGACGAGTTCCTGGCCGTCTGTGAGAAGATCAAGAGCCTAGGCGAGGACAAGTACTGTTTCGCCGATGGAGGCACCTACGGCTGGGCAGTGCTCCCTTGGATCTGGAGCTTCGGAGGTTCCCTTACCGATCCTGATATGACTACAGCCTCCGGCTACGTCAACAGTCCTGCTACAGTAGCAGCCTATGAGTTCCTCAAGGAGCTCCTGGATAAAGGGTACCTGCATCCTGGCATCCTCGGCGGCGGTGTGGACACCTCCGGTGGGTATGCTCAGGACCAGATTGCGAACCTGCTGGAAGGCCCGTGGATGCCTGCTATCTTCGAGGCTCAGTATCCAGACAAGGAGATCCAGTGGGCACTTATGCCTGCCGGGGATGGGGGCTCCATCTCTGTCGTGGGTGGCGAGGACATTGTGATGTTCCAGCAAAGCCAGCACAAGGAGGCGGCGGCGGAGTTTATCCGCTTTATGCTCTCGCCCGAGGTGCAGTTGATGATGGCAGACGTTGGGCAGGTGCCAGTGCGTATGGATGTCACCGACGAAGCGGTGCAGAAGCAGCCCTACTTTGCGCTCTTCTTCGAGCAGCTCAAGACGGCCAAGGCCCGCCTGCCCCATCCCAATTGGCCTAAGATCGAAGACCTGCTTACCAGCACCGGTCAAGCCATCCTGCGGGGTGAGAAGGGCGCTCAAGAGGCCCTCGACGAGCTGGCTCCTAAGATAGACAGCTTGCTGGCGACAGACTGATCCTCCCGTCAGCTACAGCAAAGAGGCGGGCGGCCATAGGTCCGCCCGCCTCCCCTGATGCGTGTTTCTATCCCACACCGCCTTTTGGGGAAAGTTTGCGTGATGAACAGAGCCCTCCGCCAGCAGCAGATCCGAGTGGCGTATCTCTTCATGCTCCCCGGCTTGATCTTCTTCCTCACCTTCCAGATCTATCCTCTGATCAAGGCCTTCCAGATCAGCTTGTACCGATGGGAGATCATGCCGGGGCAGGCCAGCCAGTTCTTGGGGCTCGCCAACTATCTGCGGGCCTTCCAAGACCCCATCTTCTGGCTGGCGATGCGGAACACGGCCCTCTACACCCTGGTGACCGTGCCGGGACAGATGGTGCTGGCTATGGTAGTTGCCCTGGCCCTCAACCGTCTCGTCTGGGGACGGGTCTTCTTCCGCACGGTCTACTACCTCCCTGTGATCACCTCCTGGGTCGTCGTCTCCTTGCTCTTTAAGTTCCTCTTCAACAGCCAGGCTGGGCTGATCAACTTCGTCCTGAAGGACCTGTTGCACCTAACTCCCAACTACATCCCCTGGCTTCAGAATCCCGGCACCGCCCTCATCGCCATTATGACCTTGGGCATCTGGAAGGGGATCGGTTGGTCTATGGTGATCTTCCTGGCAGCCTTGCAGGGGATTCCCGTGGAACTCCACGAGGCGGCTGCCATTGACGGGGCCAGCCGATGGCAGCGGTTCTGGTACGTGACCCTCCCCATAATGCGCCCCACCCTCGTCTTCGTCCTGGTGATGCTGACCATCGGTGGCTTCAACGTCTTCATTCCGGTTTATCTCATCACCGGGGGAGAGCCTATGCACCGCACGGAGACGATCCTCACGTATATGTACAACGAGGCCTTCAATTTTCTGGACTTTGGCTATGGTGCGGCGCTCTCCTATCTCCTGGCGGCTATCATCTTCGTCCTCAGCTTCCTGCAGATCCGCTTTTTGCGCCGGCCCGTGGAATTTTGATGGAGCGAACCCCGATGGTGTTGAACAAGCGTCAGCAGTTCGTCGAGATCGTTTTCTTGTACCTGGCCCTGGGGGCGGGGGCCGTCGTGATGGCGATCCCTCTCATCTACATGGTCTCCACGGCCCTGAAGGGGCAGGTCTACGTCTTCGAGATCCCTCCCCGTTTCATCCCTAGGGAGCCCACCCTCGCCAACTTCATCGAGGCCTGGCAGTCGAACAACTTCTCCCTCTACTTCCGCAACAGCGCCGTCGTGGCCGTGACGGCGACCCTCGTCTCGGTGCTCTGTTCCGCGATGCTGGCGTATGCCTTCGCCCGTTTCCAGTTTCCGGGCAAGGCCCCGATCTTCTACATGCTCCTCTTCACCCTGATGATACCCGGCTTGATGCTCATCATTCCCCAGTTCCTCCTGGCCAAGACGCTGGGGCTGCGCAACAGTCTGAGCGGGCTCGTCTTCGTCTACGTGGCGATGACGATCCCCTTGAACACCTTTCTCCTGCGGGGTTTCTTCGAGCAGTTGCCCAGAGAGTTGGAAGAAGCGGTGCTCATAGACGGCGGAGGGTATGGCACCATCTTCTTCCGCATCATCTTGCCTCTCTCCCAACCTGCCCTGGCTACCGTTTCCATCTTCACCTTCCTCTTCGCCTGGGATGAGTTCACCTGGGCGCTTACCGCGATAGATGTGGAGGCCAAGCGGACCCTGCCGGTTGCCATTGCCACTTTTCACGGGGCACACCTCACCCAGTGGGGCCTGGTCTTCGCCGCCTCCCTCATCGCGATGATCCCCATCGTGCTCCTGTATGCGAGTCTGCAACGCTACTTCATCAGCGGCCTGACCACCGGGGCCCTCAAGGGTTAGGGGGAGGAGGCATGGCTGCCGTCGAGATTCTGGACATCTTTCCTCACAAAGGAACGTATCCGCCGGGGGAGGAGGCGACCATCTGGGTGCACGGACACTGTCCGGGGCCGGCCCCCTTTCGGGGCACCATCCGACTCCAGGTGACCTTTCTGGCGGATAGGGTGCACGAAGTAGAAGCGGACCTCTCGCTTCCCCCCGGTGGGTCGGAGTGGGTGTCTGTGGCACTGCCCCTTCCTCCGACGGATGGACGGGGCTACGGCGTGGATGGGGTGGTGACTGACGAGGAGGGCAGGGTAGTCGCCCGAACTTCTACGGCCGTGGATGTGCTGAGTCGGTGGACGATGGCCCCTCGTTACGGCTTCCTCTCCGATTTCCCGCCGGATCGGGCCGACGTCGTGTCTACCATCGAAGGGTTGGCGCGCTACCACATCAACGGGCTGCAGTTCTACGACTGGATGTATCGCCACGAAGACCTGTTGGCGGATCAGGAGACCTATCAGGACCCGTTGGGGCGTTGGCTCTCCCGCCAGACGGTACGGGCCTTCATCGAGGCGGCCCATCGTCGCAACATCGCTGCAATGGCCTACACGGCCGTCTACGGGGCATCGGTGGGGTTCGGGCAAGCTCATCCCGACTGGGCCCTCTACGATGCTCAGGGTCGCATCATTCCCTTCGGCCAGGATTTCCTGAGCATCATGAACCCTGCCCCCGATTCCCCTTGGACCGACTACTTGATAGCTCAGTTCGTAGAAGCGATGCACAAGATGGGCTTCGACGGGATCCATCTGGACCAGTACGGCGATCCCAAGGCGGGCTTTGATGCCCAGGGACGTCCGGTGGAGATCGCCCAGGCTTTCCACGCCTTTATCCGGCGAGCGCGGGAGAGGTTGGTGGCCGTCCGCCCTGAAGCGGCGGTCGTCTTCAACGCCGTGGGCAACTGGCCCATCGAGGATGTGGCTCAAGCACCGCAGGACTTCCTGTACATCGAGGTGTGGCCCCCCCATACCCGGTACTACGATCTCTGGTCGTTGATCGTCAACGCCCGACGGCTGGGCGAAGGGAAGCCGGTCGTGCTGGCAGTCTACATCCCCCCTTCTCAGCCCCACAACGTCCGCCTGGCCGATGCGGTGATCTTTGCCAGCGGGGGGTTCCACATCGAGCTGGGTGAGCAGGGGAAGATGCTGGCCGATCCCTATTTCCCCAATTACCAGCCGGTGCCGAAGGGGTTGGCCGGCGTGTTGCGTCGCTACTACGACTTTGTGGTGCGTTACGAGAACCTGTTGGCTCTGGAGACCGAGGACGTCACCGAAGAAGAGGCCGGGTCCATCACTATCGAAGGCGTAGAGGTCACCCACAAGGGGGATCGGGATAGGGTGTGGGTGATGGTACGGCGTGGGGCAGGCGTGGAGGTCATCCACCTGATCAACCTGGTCGGTCTCCCCACGTCCGAATGGAGCGAGGCGCTGCCGGCAGGACCTTCCCCTCTGGAAGGGGTGCGGGTGCGTTGCTACACCGACCGACGTCCTCGGCGCGTCTGGCTGGCCTCCCCCGACTTTGCCGATGTCCAAGCTCGGCCTCTCCCCTATCGCGTTGACCGGGATGAGCGGGGAAGCTACGTCACCTTCACCGTGCCCCGCCTTGACTATTGGGACCTGATCGCCATAGAGTGTGCTCGTTGAGCACCGACAAAGGAAGGAGCAAGAGTATGAAGACCAACAAGTTGCTCACCCTAGGTATCGTCATCGCAGTCTGCCTCCTGGCAGTCCTGACGATACGCACGACGGTCTCCGTCCTCGCTGCTCCCGGTGACTTGATCCAGCGGGTGTACACGGACAAAGCCCGGTACGATCCCGGAGATCCGGTGACCATCACCGTGGAGATCAAGAACAACACGGGGGCGGACTGGAGCGGTACGCTTTACCTGGACATCCGTCACCTGGAGACCACGGTCTATTCGGCCAGCCAGTCCCTCAGCGTGGCCTCGGGGGCGGCGACGACCAAGACCTTCACCTGGACTGCGCCGTCCACCGACTTCCGGGGCTACCACGTGGAGGTGCGGGCCGGGACCACCGATGCGAACGCGACGGCCATTGACGTCTCCAGCGACTGGACGCGCTACCCCCGCTACGGCTATGTGCACGATTTCACCCCTGGTCAGACACAGGCCCAGAGCCAGGAGAAGATACGCCTCCTCGCCGAGAACTACCATATCAACGCCGTCCAATTCTACGACTGGATGTGGCGTCACGAGCAGGTCATCTCCCGTACCAACGGGACAATCAACGACCCCTGGTACGATTGGGCGGGGAACCCCATCTCGTATGGGGTGATCCAAGACCTAGTCGAGGCTGCCCACGGCTATGGGATGGCGGCCATGCCCTACTTTATGATCTACGCCGCTCTCCAGGATTACCAGCAAGTCTCCGGCGTCAACCCCCAGTGGGGGTTGTACTTCGACACCACCCACACGAACCAGGTGGTCTTCGACTTCGGGGACGATGATCCCAACACCAACCTGTGGATCTTCAACCCGGCCAACCCGAACTGGCAAAACCACATCTTCCGCCAGTACGATGAAGCGATCCTCACGGCGGACTTCGATGGCATCCACCTGGATCAGATGGGCAATTACTGGAACACCACCTACTACGACTACTGGGGGAACACCGTTGACCTGGGCAACAGCTTCTCCGCTCTCATCAACAATGCCAAGGAGCACATCAGTGCCCTTGCCTACCACAATGCCGGCAAAACGGGTCAGGATGCTCTCACCTTCAACCTGGTCAACGGGGGCGTCAACGCCTGGGGCGTTAACGACGTGGTGCGCAATGGGGACGTGGACTTCCACTACAGCGAGATCTGGGAGAACAGCACCACCTACAAGGCGATCTACGACTTCGTCCGCCAGGTCCGTACGGAGAGCGAGGGGAAGGCCATCGTGCTAGCGGCCTACCCCAACTACTACGAGAACACGGGGACCCGCTACGAGGCTGAGGACGCCACGCTGTACAACGTGGGGACCAACAACAATCATCCCGGCTACACCGGCTGGGGTTTCGTAGACCAGTTCGGTGAGGCAGGGGACTACGTCCAGTTCTCCATCTCGGTCCCCGAGGATGGCAAGTACGCCCTGGTCTTCCGCTACGGCAACGACACGGGGGCCACGGCCACCCGGAGCGTCTACGTGGACGGCGTGGACGAGGCCCAGATCGAGTTTCTGGATCAGGCCAACTGGGACACCTGGGCCCGCGATGCCTATCACGTGACGACGCTGACCGCCGGGAACCACACTATCAAGCTGGCCCGGGATGCCGACGATTCTGGGTTCATCAACCTGGACAGCCTCACCTTGGGCACCTTCGACGAGGATACCGTCCGCCTGGCTAATGCCGCCTTTGCCGCTTCAGGAGCCTTCCATATCGAGATGGGCGAAGGGGACCAGATGCTGGGGCACCCCTACTTCCCCAACAACAGCAAGCAGATGCGCAATTCCCTGAAGGCGGCGATGAAGGACTACTACGATTTCATCACCGCCTACGAGAACCTCCTCTTCGACCCCGACCTGATCCCCGGTGACGGGGGGCTGCAGTGGATCGAGATCGCCAACGAGAGCCTCTCCGGCGATGGGTCCGGCAACACTATCTGGTTCCTGACCCGCCGCAACGACGACTACGAGGTCCTGCACCTTATCAACCTGGTCGGCAACGACGACCAGTGGCGCAACGAGGCCAACACGCCACCCACCAAGACCAACCTGGCCGTCAAGTACCGCATGGGCCCCAACGTCACCGTCTCCGGGGTCTACCTGGCCTCGCCCGACCTCGACCACGGCAAGACCCAGGCCCTGAGCTACACCACCGGGAGCGACAGCGTGGGCAACTACGTCGCCTTCACCGTCCCCTCGCTCCAGTACTGGGATATGATCTACATCAAGCGCTCCTTCACCGCGCCGACCGGCGACCGCTACGAGGCCGAGGACGCCATCAAGACCAACGTCGGGGTCAACACCAACCACACCGGCTACTCCGGCAGCGGCTTCGTGGACCTCTTCGAGAGCGTCAACGACGGTGTCTCCTTCCTCGTCTACGCGCCCACCGAAGACGACTACGTCCTGCGCTTCCGCTACGCCAACGCCACCGGCTCCACCGCCACCCGCGACGTCTACGTTGACGGCCAGTACGCCGGTCGGGTGACGATGAAGTCGCTGGCCAACTGGGATACCTGGGGCGACGGCATCCTCACCGTCCGCCTCAAGCCGGGGCTGCACCAGGTGGTCTTCTGGTTCACCTCACAAAACGCCACCGCCATCAACCTGGACTACCTGGAGGTGCAGCCGGCCTACGTCTGGGCCTTCGACACCCAGATTGACCGCCTCCCCGACGGCTACTACCTCACCTTCCGGGTGGGGCTGCCCGGCTACGTCCACTGGGGGACGGACAACTGGAACAACGTGACCGACACCTGGTTCGTGCCCAACGGCTCCTCCGATCCCTACGAGGACTACGAGGCCACCATCGGCCCCTTCAGCGGCAGCACCGAGATCAACTTCACCTTCGCCTGGGATGACAACGACGACGGGACCATTGACCGCTGGGAGGGGCAGGACTGGTCCATCGGCACCAACGCTCCCACGGCCGATTACTACCAGGTCGAGGGGATCACGGGGAACAACTACGCCTTCGCCCAGTTCGATGCCCGGGGCTCCCTCTTCGACTTCATGGTGCCCCTGGGCATCTGGAGCGGCATCAAGGTAGACGGCAGCGTGGGGGCCGAGGGGGCTCAGGTGAACATCTACAAGTCGGTCGCCGGGGTGAAGGTGGGCAGCACCTACTACTGGCTGAACGACCCCACCTGGTGGGACTACAGCCA
>WFUY01000274.1 GCA_015484715.1 Thermoflexales bacterium
TTGCTGGACGAGGCCGACTTCCCACCGGGGGTCGTCAACCTGGTCAACGGGGCCAAAGGGGTCGTGGACGTGCTGCTGGCCCACCCGGACGTGGCCGGCGTCTCCTTCGTCGGCTCGACGCCCGTGGCCAAGTACATCTACGCCACCGCCGCCGCCCACGGCAAGCGGGCCCAGTGCCAGGCGGGGGCCAAGAACTGCCTCGTGGTGATGCCCGACGCCGTGCTCGACCGCACCGTGCCCAACATCCTCAGCTCCGCCTTCGGCACGGCGGGGCAGCGCTGCCTGGCCGGCGCCCTCGTCCTCGCCGTGGGGGAGGTCTACGAGCCCCTCAAGGCCCAACTGGTCGAGGGGGCCTCCCGCATCAAGCTGGGGTACGGCTTGGAGGAAGGGGTCCAGATGGGGCCGGTCGTCTCCCGCAAGGCGAAGGAGCGCATCCTGGGCTACATCGAGAAGGGGCTGGAGGAGGGGGCCGAGCTGATCCTCGACGGTCGGAACGTCCGGGTGGAGGGCTATCCCAACGGCCACTTCGTCGGCCCCACCATCTTCGACCGGGTGCGCCCGGAGATGACCATCGCCCGCGAGGAGATCTTCGGGCCGGTGCTGGGGATCATCCCCGTCGCCGACTTCGACGAGGCGCTGGCGATCATCGAGGGGCTGCCCTACGGCAACGCCTCCTCGATCTTCACCACCAGCGGCAAGTGGGCGCGGGAGTTCAAGTACCGGGTGCGCACCGGCAACGTGGGCGTTAACATCGGCATCGCGGCCCCGGTGGCCACCTTCCCCTTCGGCGGGATGAAGGACTCCTTCTTCGGCGACCTGCACGGCCAGGGCCGCGACGCTATCCGCTTCTTCACCGACTGCAAGATCGTCATCACCCGCTGGTTCTGACCGGACGTGCGGCACGCAACGCGCATCCCGCATCTCGTGGGGGAGGACCGACGTGGAACTGGGAACGTTCGGGGCGATTCTGAAGTTCGCGCTGGAGCTGGAGGAGCGGGCGGCTGCCTTCTACGAAGCGGGGGCTCGGGGGCGGCTGGCCGAGGACTTCGCGGAGCTGGCCCAGGGCTCCCGTAAGCGGCGCCGGCGGCTGGAGCAGGCCCGGCGGGAGCTGGTGAACGAGATGATCCTGGAATCCATCACCGGCCTGGAGGGCGAGGCGTACACTGTGGACCTGGACGCCACGGTGGACGAGGCGGAGCGGCTGCGCCAGGCCGAGCGGCTGGAGGAAACGGCGGCCCGCTTCTACCGAGATGCTGCTGCCAAGATGCCCATCCGGGAGATCGTCCGCCTCTTCGAGCGGCTGGCCCGCGAGAACGACCGGCGTCGCGCCCGCCTCCCATAGCCCGCCGCGCTCCATACGCATCACGCATCACGCAACACGGAGTTTCCTAATGGCACGAGACCTGACCAAGACCCGCGCCCTCTTTGAACGGGCCAAACAGGTGATTCCCTACGGCGTCAACTCCAACTTCCGCTACTGGGGCGATGAGGAGACCCTGGTGGCGACGCGGGGCGAAGGGGCTTACATCTGGGACGCCGATGGCAACCGCTACATTGACTACCGGCTGGCCTTCGGCCCCATCATCCTGGGCCACGCCTACCCGGCTGTGGTAGAGCGGGTGGCCGAGGCGATCCGCGACGGCACCACCTTCGCCTGGACGACCCCCCTGGAGGTCCAGGTGGCAGAGCGGATCGTGCGGATGACCGGTGTGGACCAGGTGCGGCTTTCCAACACGGGCACCGAGGCGACGATGCACGCCCTGCGCATCGCCCGGGCCTACACCGGTCGGGAGCGGTTCATCAAGTTCGAGGGCCAGTACCACGGGATGTACGACTACGTCCTCTTCACCACGGCCGGGACGCCGGCCTCAGCCCTGGGCTCCCGCCGCAACCCCATCAACGTCCAGATGAGCTCCGGCATTCCCGAGGGCATCCGCCGCTACGTCATCAACCTGCCCTTCAACGACGTGGAACGGCTGGAGGAGACGGTGGAGGCCCGCTGGCACGAGCTGGCGGCCATCATCGTGGAGCCCCTGTTGGGCAACGCGGCCGGCATCCTCCCCCGCCCCGGTTGGCTGGAGAAGATTCGGGAGCTGTGCGATCGGTACGGCATCGTCCTCATCTTCGACGAGGTGAAGACCGGCTTCCGCATCGCCAACGGCGGGGCGCAGGAGTACTTCGGGGTGCGGGCCGACCTGGTGACCTACGCTAAGGCGATGGGCAACGGCTTCCCCATCGCGGCCATCGGCGGGAGGCGGGAGGTGATGGCGACGGTGGAGCCGGGGCGCGTCTCCCACGGCGGCAGCGGTGCCGACGCTACGCTGGAGGTGCTGGAGACCCAGCCCATCATCAAGACCATCTTCCGGCGGGGCCGGCAGCTTATGGAGGGCATCCACGAGATCCTGACCCGGGCTGACATCCCCCACGCGATGACCGGGTTGCCGCCCATCTTCAGCTTCATCCTGGGGACCGATGAGGAGCCGGTGGACTTTCGGGGGTACATCCAGGGGGACGAGGACCTCTACGAAGCGCTGGTGATGGCCCTCATCGAGCGGGGGGTCATGCCCGATGCCGACGGTCGGGAGCCCTGGTTCCTCTGCTACAGCCACAACGAAGAGGTCATCGCCGACACCCTCACCGCCTTCGAGGACGCGGTCCGGGAGGTGAAGAGCAAATCCTAGCCGGGAGGCCCATTGCCCTCCAGTTCCGCCACGAGTTCATCCGGCGTTTTGTAGGGCAACACGTCGGTGATGGCACGAAAGTGCTCGTCGTAGGCCACAATGGCGGTGCAGCCGACCGTGTGAGCTGCAACAGCGTGGGGAAGATCGGTGGCATCTCGGAGGGCGGAGAAGAGCCTTGCCCGGATGATCTTGTCCTCTCGGCGGGGGAGGGGGACATAGAGCAGGCGAGTGCGGAAGATGGTCAGCAGGGCCTGACGGGCAAACTCACTGCCGGCCTCCCAATCGGGCTTCGTGCCTTGGATCGCGATCACCAGCAACTCGTGCAAAGCGTAGAATGAGGTTACGGCTTTGATAGCTCCCCCGTTGATGAAGTCGAATAGTCGGGAAGTGGCCTGAAATCGGGAGGGTTCCCGATCCCGCATCAGGGTGAAAGCCAGCAATACGGAGGTGTCCAGGTAAATCACGGGGCTTTTTCCTCGATGGGGATAACCGTGGCTTCTTCCAGAGTGGCCGGGGAGAGCAGGAGGACCTTGAGCAGCTCTTGGGAGAGCAACAGGGTCAACGGTGTGAGCGCTTCTGATAGGATGCGCTCCATGCTTTCCCTCCGGCCCTCGTGGAGGATCTCGTCAAAGCTCTTGTTCTCGACGTACTCAGAAAAGCGCTTGGTTGCCATCTCCTCCCCCTGGTTCAAATCCGGTCAGACGGGCTTGAGCAATTATAGCACAAGGCAAGGTGCTTGCAAAGGACCGGATCTCATCATCTCACCGGAGACGTAATCCTCCCTATCCGTTGTGATCTTTGTGCCCTTTGTGGTGCCATATCTCGCAATCTCTAGGAGGGAACGATGCCTTTCGGATACCACGGGAAGGTTTTGCACGTTCACCTGTCGGAAGGGCGGTTGGCGGTCGAAGAGCCCGACGAGCGCTTCTACCGCACCTACATGGGCGGCAGCGCCCTGGGACTCCATTACCTGCTCCGACACACACCGGCCGGCGCTGATCCCCTGGGGCCGGAGAACACCCTGATCCTCTCCCTGGGCGTCCTCACCGGTGCGCCCATCTCCGGCCAGAGCCGCATCACCGCCACGGCCAAATCCCCCCTCACCGGCGCTGTGGGGGACTCCCAGGCGGGCGGCTTCTTCCCCGCCGAACTGAAGTTCGCCGGCTATGACGCCATCGTCATCCACGGGCGCGCCCAGGAGCCCGTCTACCTCTGGATCCACGACGGCGAGGCGGAACTGCGCCCCGCCGGCCACCTCTGGGGCAAGACCACCGGCGAGGTCGAAGACCTCCTGAAGGAGGAGTTGGGCGACAACAAAGTGCAGGTCCTCCAGGTCGGGCCGGCCGGTGAGAAGGGCGTCCGCTTCGCCGCGCTCATCAACATGGCCAACCGGGCCAACGGGCGTACCGGCATGGGCGCGGTGATGGGGAGCAAGCGCCTCAAGGCCATCGTCGTGCGCGGCAAGATGCGCCCTCCGCTGGCCGACCCCAAGGGGCTGAACGAACTGGCCCGCTGGGGAGCCTCTGCCTTCCCGGAGTCCGACGTCTACGGCTTGGGAATGCTGGGCACTTCGGAGATCGTCCGCTCCCAGAACAAGCGGGGTGGCCTGCCCACCCGCAACTGGACGAGCGGCTACTTCGAGGGGGCCGAGGCCATCAGCGGCCACCGGATGGCCGAGACCATCCTCAAGGAGCGGGATACCTGCTACGCCTGCACCGTCCGCTGCAAGCGGGTCGTCGAGGTGACCGAAGGTCCCTACCGCGTGGACCCGCGCCATGGCGGACCCGAGTACGAGACCATCGCCACCTTCGGCTCCTACTGCGGTGTGGACCACCTGGAGGCCATCGCCTACGCCAATCAGCTCTGCAACATGTACGGGATGGACACCATCTCCTGCGGCGCGACCATCGCCTGGGCGATGGACTGCTACGAGCGGGGGCTGATCACCCAGGAGCAGACGGGGGGGATTGACCTGCGCTTCGGCAACGCGGAGGCGATGGTCCAGATGGTCGAGTTGATCGGCCGGCGGGAGGGCTTCGGGCGCATCCTGGGCGAGGGGTCGGCCCGGGCCGCCGAGATGCTGGGCGTCGGGCAGGACCTGGTGGTGGCGGTGAAAGGGCAGGAGATGCCGGCCCACATGCCCCAGGTCAAGCGCTCCCTGGGCCTCATCTACGCCGTCAACCCCTTCGGGGCCGACCACCAGTCCAGCGAGCACGACCCCTCCTACCGCCACTACCCGGAGCGGATGGCGGAGATCGGGCTGACGAACCCGCAGCCGGACCGGGTGCTCAATGAGGAGAAAGTCCGCTTCGCGCTGACCACCGAGTACCTCTACTCCTTCCTGGACTCCGTCAACGTCTGCCAGTTCGTCTTCGGACCGGCCTGGCACCTCTACAGCGCCGGCCAGTTGGTGGAGGCGGTGCGGCGGGTCACCGGCTGGGACGTGACCATCGAGGAAGTCCTGCGGGTGGGGGAGCGGCGGTTGAACATGCTGCGGGCCTTCAACGCCCGCGAGGGGATCGGGCGGGAGGCCGACCGGCTGCCCAAGAAGCTCTTCCAGGCGCTGAAGGGCGGCCCCACCGACGGCGTTGCCCTGACCGAGGAAGAGATCGAGCAGGCCAAGGACCTCTACTATGCGATGGCCGGCTGGGACGTTGCCACGGGCACGCCGACCCGGAGCAAGCTGGAGGAACTGGGGCTAGGCTGGGTGGCCGACGGGCTAGGGGTATAAAGGCTTCACCAGGTGATGGGAACAAGGCCTGAGGAGGCGATTGCTTCATCCCGGGTCAGTACTCCTGCTACGGGATCGCGCTGGACCAGTGCCGTACCCACGATCAGACTATCGTGGATGTCTAGGCCGAGGGGG
Organism: Thermoflexales bacterium; assembly: GCA_015484715.1. Taxonomy (GTDB): domain Bacteria; phylum Chloroflexota; class Anaerolineae; order S140-20; family S140-20; genus S140-20. Next base: position 5,548 of record WFUY01000274.1, read on the forward strand.
GCCTTGCTCACCACGCTCAGATCAACGGGATAGATGGTACAGCGTGGATCGGTGCTCAACACGCGCACGACCTCGTCCAAAGTCTGGGCAAAGCGTCCTCGGTGGCCCAGGTACTTGATCTCGGCCAGCACGATGGCAGGAATGATCAGGTGGGCGCTTTCGTCCTCGAATATGGCCTTGGCGCGAGCTCCCAACCGTGGATCATCGCTCAAATACCAAACCAATGCGTGGGTGTCTACCACATAAACCTTCATAGCGTCTCATTGGGGATGGCGTATTCAGAGGCCTTGATGGTCTCGTAGTCAAAATCTGCGCCTTTCCAAAGCCCCCGCAAGTCGGTGAGCTTGGTCGGGCGGCCGTCGGCTGCTGCTTCCCTCTGCGCCCAGGAGAGCAGTGTCTCCACCCTGGTTTCCAAGGCTTCCACATAGGTCTGGAGGACTCGGAGGTCTTCACGGATCTGATCCAGCTCGTGAAGGAGTGTTGTGTTCATCTCTCGTCTCCTCTCCCCTGCATTTTGCGGGAACGTTTCCAGCCTATTATACCACATTACGGAAGGAGAGGCACGATGAAGATCGTCGTTCTCGGCGGCGCAGGGAAGATGGGCTGCATTGCGGTGCAAGACCTGGCCCAGGACCCCCGCCCCGACGAGGTGGTCATCGCCGACGTCAACGAGGCCCAAGCCCGCGTCGTGGCCGACTACCTGCGCAGCCCCAAAGTGACCGTGCAGCCGGTGGACCTGCGGGACCGGGAGGCCCTGGTCCGGCTGCTGCGGGGGGCCGACGCCTGCCTCAACGCCACCGTCTACTACACCAACCTGGCCGTGATGGAGGCTTGCCTGGAGGCCAGCGTTCCCTACACCGATCTAGGCGGTCTCTTCCACACCACCCGCCGGCAACTGACCTTGCACGACCGCTTCGTCGAAGCCGGCCTCAGCGCCGTGGTGGGCGTCGGCTCCGCCCCCGGCATCCCCAACGTTCAAGCCCGTTACGCCGCCGACCGCCTGGAGACCGTCGAGAGCATCCGCATCTACGACGGCATCAAGCCGCCGCCGCCCGACGACCTCCGCTTCACCTACGCCGTCGCCACCATCGTGGACGAACTGACCCAGGCCCCGATGGTCTACCGGGATGGGGAGTTTATCGCCTGTGAACCCCTCAGCGAGTTCGAGGACTACCCCTTCACCCCGCCCATCGGCATCCAACCGGTCCACCTCTCCCTTCACTCGGAGGTTGCCACCTTGCCCCTCACCTTCCGCGAGAAGGGGCTGCGGGAGTGCGCCTTCAAGATCAACTACTGGGGGATGGCTCCTCAGGCGGTGGAGAAGGTCCGCGTCCTCGTGGAGTTCGGCTTCGCCGGCCGGGAGCCGGTGGAGGTGAAGGGGCGGCCGGTTGTGCCCCGGGACCTGCTGGTGGCGCTGCTCTCGAAGCACGTTCCCCCCATCACCGACTTCCTGGCCCCGCCCGCCAACCATCCCCCCAACTGGGTCAAGGAGATCGTCACGGAGGTGCGGGGGGTGCAGGCCGGCCAGCCCGTCACCTACCGGCTGGGAACCCTTACCACCAAGGGGGCGTTGCCCACCGGCGTCGCGCCGGCCCGCACCGCCATCTGGCTGGCCCAGGGGCGCATCCCGCCCGGCGTCCATCCTCCCGAGGCCGTCCTGGAGCCGGAGCCCTTCTTCCAGGAGCTGGCCCAGCGGGGGATCATCACCCAGGTCAGCGTGACCTCCCGTCTGGCGGGGTAGGGAGGGCGGCCCCTCTGTGAAAAATCCCCGGTGATTACCCATATCTTTGGAGATAGGGAGACTAGCCGTCCACGAATGGGGCACGAATACACGAATTAAGGACCGCCTCATTCGTGCAT
>WFUY01000275.1 GCA_015484715.1 Thermoflexales bacterium
CCTCAGAGGGTGGCTGCTCCGGCGGGAACACCTCTCCCTGGCCCCGACGGCTCCCGACGCCTGGGAGCCCTTGCGCCCCGTGCGGGCCGGATGGCAGGTCGGGCGGCTGGCCCGCCACCGTTTCGTCCCGGCCCACGCCCTGGCCCTGGCCCTGCGCCCCTCCGACGTCCACCACACCCTGGACCTGGAGGCCAACGGGCCGGAGGTGGCCGCTTACCTGCGGGGGGAGCCGCTGCGCCTCCCTGGGCCGGCGGGCTGGCTGCTCGTCACCGTGGATGGGTTCCCGCTGGGATGGGGCAAGCGGGTCCAGGGGATCGTCAAGAACCACTACCCCCACGCCCTGCGCCGGGGACACATCCGCAAGCCCTGACCCGGCCCTTGCCTCTCGGCCCAACCTGGGGTACAATCTGGGCGGCAACGAGGACGCCCGACCTGGGCATTGCGCTTGGGAGGAGGACGTTGCGATGGATAACTGGGGGTGGCTGCTGTGGCTCGTCGGCCTGACGGCGATGACCTTCATCAACGTTGCCTGGGTGCTCGACCTCCAGGCCCGCCATCGAGAGCTAAGGACACGCCTTGAGGCCCTCACCGCCAGTGAGCCAGGACGGGACCTCTCCCTCCCCTTAAGCCAGATCACGGGCCGGCTAGAGGAGACCGAGGAGGTGGTGGAGACCTTGAAGACCCAATTGGCCGACCTCTCCAACTACCTCAACCGCTCCATCCAAGGGATCGGGCTGGTCCGCTTCCAGGCCTTCGCCGATGTAGGGGGAGATCAGAGCTTCGCCCTGGCCCTGGTGGACGGTGAGGGGAACGGCCTGGTGATCTCCAGCCTCTACGCCCGGGAGGGGACTCGCATCTACGCCAAACCCCTCCAACAGTGGCAATCCGCTTACTCTCTCAGCTTCGAGGAGGAGGAAGCCATCCGCCAAGCCCGGGAGCGAGTGACCGGTTGACAAAATGCTCCGTCTGAGGTATAGTCTGCCTGCGAAGCATTGAAGGGGAGGCACCGAGAGGCAGGGTGACGAGGCCCTGGAGGATGAGGCACTGAGGACTGAGGACCAAGGGACCACCTGACCAACCGACCGAGCGACCAACCTGACCAACTGACCATCAAGGAGGCAGCCGTGTTTGGCAGAGAACGATCCAAACCTACCCCTCCCCCCGCCCCTGGGGCTCCCGCCGCATCCAAGATCGAAACGGTGATCGGCCCCAACTGCTACATCAAGGGGACGATCCAGAGCGATGGGGGGATCCGCATTGATGGCATCTTCGAGGGGACGATCAACACCGCCGGGAACCTGATCATCGGGGAGAGCGCCAAGGTTATCGCCAACATCACTGCCCACAACGTCTCCATCTCCGGCGCGGTGAAAGGGGACATCTCCGGCAACCGGGTGGAGATCCTGGAAACGGGTCGTGTGTGGGGCGATCTGACTGTGAACTCTCTCCTTCTCAATGAGGGCGCGTACTTGCGAGGCCAGACGACGATGCACGCGGACATCGAGCCGCCGATGATCGAGCCACCCCGCGCAGCGGCCCCCGAGACGCCGGCGGCGGGCGAGATCGTGGATCTCGAACCGGAAACATAGCCAGCCGGCTAGAGCACGAGCCTGGATCCCTGGTCGGGGACGCACTCCCGCTCCCAAGGCCGGGGATTTTTCTTGCGCCCGTCTTCCCTCAGATGGAACTCGAGATCGTCTCCGCGTTGCTCCTGGGGGAGGGAGAGCGGGGAGACATCCGATGGAGCTTGCTCCAGCGGTTCCAGCGGGGCCAGGGCCTCTAGTTCGGCCAGAGGGTCACGGGTCAGGAACTCGATGCTGGTGTCCCGGGCCACCAGGAGCACGCTGGCGACCAGCAGCCCCCCGCCCATCCACTGCACAGGGGTCAGACGCTCCCCCAAAAGGAAGAAGGCCACCAGCAGGGTGACGAAGAGCTCCATCAGGCCCAGCAGGGCCGTCTGCACCCCACCTAGGTGGCGGAGTCCTAGGAACATCATCAGTCGGGAGAGGGCGGTGACGATGCCCAGGCCAATCATCGCCCCCAGGCCAGCCGAAGAGAGGGGCTCCAGCGGAGCCCCCTGTCCCACCCGGGCAATGGTCACCACCGTCGCCATCGTCGTCAGCACGTAGAGCGTCACCGAGGGGGGCGGCACGTCGGCCAGAATCCACTGGCCCAAGACCAGGTGGAAGCCGTAGGTCGCTGCCGAGGCGATCATCAGCATCACCCCCAGCAGGTCCAGGGTTCCACCCCCGACCTGGGTCAGCAGGAGCACACCGCCGCTGGCCAGGCCCAGACGGAGCATCGTGATGGGGGAGAGGGGCTGGCCCGAGGCAGCCAGGAAGATGACCACCCAGAGAGGGTAGAGGGAGTTCAACAGCGAGGCGATGGAAGCGTCCACGCGCGAGAGCCCCGTGTAGTACATCAGGGAGCCCAGCCCGTTGACCGCCCCCATCGCCACACACCCCAGCAGTGCCGGACGGTCCAGCCGGATGTACTGGCGCCAGACGAGGCCGTAGAAGAGCCACAGCAACATCGCAGCCAAGATCGTCCGACCGGCGACTAGGGTGTAGGGCGTCACACCGGCCCGATAGGCCAGCTTCCCGAAGATGGGGGTCCAACCTAGAAAGATGGTAGAGAGCAACGCCGCCACGACACCGCTCACCAAATCCCGACTCCGTCGTCTCATCACCACCTCCACACCATCCGCACTTCACCGATGTACGACCGATCCGCGCCTGTGAGTCACCCACACCCCCGCCTGCGGAGACGGGAGCGCTAACCGATGCCCAAGATACCCCGCTTCAACCCGGCCCATCTGAGAACCCACCAGCGCCGCTGGCTCGTCGGCCTCGCTGTGATCAACCTCTTCCTCCTGGCGCTGGTGGTCTGGCTCCTGGTGCGTCCACCGGCGGCTTCCACGATCCCCCCGGCCATCGTGGACTCCGAGGCTTGTCGGCGTGCCATCGCCGCAGACCTCGCCGAGGCCAGCCTCAGTGGAAAGGTGGGGACAACGCCTCGGGGGATCATCCGCCTGGAGATCGTGCTGCCGCCGGGCCTGTCGGAGGAAGCGATGGAGGCGACGATGGAAGCAACGATGTGGATCGCGCTGGAAGCCAGCAGCGGCCACCCCGCCTGCCTAGGTGCCCCCCAGGTCCAGGTGGCGATCACTGCCCATCAGGCCGGGGGAAGCACGGTTACCCTCCGGGGGCAGGTGAAGCAGGCCGACCTGGAGGCGTGGAGAGCAGGCGAGATAGGTGATGACGCCCTGGCTCAGCGCCTGACCCTCATCCGCCAGACCATAGGCGGAGACGACCTGTCGAACCCAGCCAGCAGGAGCCGTTGACCATTGTAGCACAACCCCAGTCCTGGGACAACCCCCCAAAAGGACTGGTGGACGTGACATTTATCAATGATTTTCAGGACATTTGCGACTTTCCTCCCGAGCCATAACCGGCTATGGTACAAGACGGCGATGCGCTCTCGGAGCGATCGTCGTCCATCGGTCTTCATCGCTGCGACACACTCAGGAGGCCGCCCTCCTGGGCGGAACGTTCTTTCCACCTAACTGTTCACCCTCCCGCAGGTTAGGCGC
>WFUY01000276.1 GCA_015484715.1 Thermoflexales bacterium
GGGTAGTGTGGCGTTGACAGGTGAAGATGACCACCGGGGCCTGACCGGCAGCGCGGGCGGAGGTCAGGGCCTCCTGGATCGTTTCGCGTAGTCGTGAGGTTGGCAAGCCGATCAGTTCCATCCCTCCTGGCGCACAGGTGCCGACGCAGATGCCGCAGCCGGTGCACAGGGCAGGGTTGACGACGGCCCTAGAGGGATAGTGGGCCTCGTCGGTGCGGGGGCGCATCTCAATGGCCTCGTAGGGGCACTGTTGGAAGCAGAGGGTGCAGCCGGTGCAAGCGGGCTCCGCCACCACGGCCGGCCCCATCGTCCGTCCCCGGGCCAGCCAGGGCAGGGCCAAAAGCACCGCCATCACCAGGCCGGCTGCTCCCCAGAAGGGGAGGTTGCCCCACAGCGAGGTGGGCCGCAGGAACCCCAGGTACCAGTGGTCTAGGGAGACCGTCCCGACCAGCCGGCTCAGGTCGGCCGGAGGGGCGCTGGTCGCAGGTCGCGCCAGCGCTAGGGCCACCAGGACCAGGCCGGTCCCGACCATCAGCCAGCGGGGGGACCACCAGCGGGCGCGGGAGAGGCGCAGTTCGTGCACCAGAATGCCCAGGACGATCAGGACGCTTAGGAAGATGTGTAGGAAGAGGATGATCACAAAGAAGGCGAAGGTTCGGGAGGCGATCTCCGGGGTGATGAAAGCCAGGGCGAAGGCCCCTTTCAGCAGGCCGATGGCGTACTCGGTGAGCCATTGGGCTCGCTGGTCCCACACCAGCCAATAACCCATCACACCGATGATCCAGATCAGGATCAGCAGGAGCCATCCCGACACCCAGGCCAGCCAGCGGCTGCCCCAGAAGCGATCGCTCAGGAACATCTTGAGGGCGTGCAACAGGATCACCAGGAGCAGGCCGTCGGCGGCGTAGCGGTGGACGGTGCGCATCAGCGATCCCAGCCAGGAGTGGCTGATGCCCATCACCGTTTCGTAGGCCCGGTCCGCGCCTGGACGGTAGAAGATGGTCAGGTAGGTGCCGGTGACCGCCAGCACGATGAGGAGGAAGATGGCGAGGGTCCCCAGGTGGTAGAGCGGGTTCCAGGGGCGGACCCGCCCGTCCACCTTGTCGGACGTCAGCCGGTTTAGGAGGACCTCGATGCGGGTCCATCCCCTCTCCAGCCTCCGTAGGACCCGTCGCTGCGGATAGTAACGTTTCATACTTCGCCTCTTCTCTTTTTGGTCGCTTGGTCGAGTGGTCGCTTGGTCGGGTGGTCCTCAGTCCTCGGTCCTCAGTCCTCGGTCCTTGCCCCTTGCCCCCTGCCCCTTGTACCTTTTCGGCCTATGTGCTATACTCTTGGGAGATTCGGCCTGAGTTGAGTCCTCTTGAAGGAGCAACCTCTATGAGTCTAGTGCGATCCTCACCTCGCACCGTAGCGGAGCGGTTAAAGGCACTGGCTGAGGTCTATGAGCACGGTCAGGCCAGTGAAGTAATAGATCGCACGTTGGACAAACTGCTTGCCCACGAGGCCGAGGTGACCCGAGCCCAGCTACAGCAACTGCGGGCGGACCTGGCCCAGTTTGAAGAGCAGTATGGTCTCCCGTCTGACGAGTTCTACCGCCGGTTTCAGGCGGGCGAGACCGACGACCGGATGGACTACGTGGAGTGGGCTTCCTTGGTTCAAATGGTCCATAATCTTGAGAGACGGCTGCGTCTGCTCGTGGGTGAGGATGGCGAGTGACGGTCACCGAGTATCTCAATGCGGTCAAAGAACGGTTGGTGACCGACCCATGGGTCCTCGAGTTCCGGGTGGTCCGGGAACGCATCACGGTCAGTGACGGATACTTGCGGGCTCGGCTGGTCCTCGCCGATGGCAGTTTTTTGGAATTCTCTGAGTACGTGCAATGTTCCCCTGATGGGACGATTGAGGTCATCACCTACAGCTACCATTGGGCAGATGTTGAAGGTCGTCTCATCCGGCGTTGGGATAACACACCTCACTTTCCTCACCTTGCTGGTTTTCCTCACCACATCCACATCGGGAGTGCTGGTGCTGTGGTACCGGGTCGTCCAGTCAATATCTTTGAGATCCTCGACGAAATCGCTCAGCGCTTTCTAGGGGCCGATATTGACTAGGAAACTTACGTAAGCCTAGGGCGTTACCGGTGACGATGAGGCTGCTGGCCACCATAGCGGCGGCGGCCAGCACCGGCTGGAGATGGCCCGTCACTGCCAGCCCCAGCCCGATGAGGTTGTAGACGAAGGCCCAGGCCAGGTTCTGGTGCACCCGGCGTATCGCCGCGCGGGCCAGGCCGATGAGCCAGGGGATCAGCCGCAGGTCGTCCCCGACCAGGATGATGTCGGCGGCGGCGCGGGCGACGTCGGTGCCCTGGCGGATGGCCAGCCCGACGGTCGCGGCGGCCAGGGCCGGCCCGTCGTTGATCCCGTCCCCCACCATCGCCGTCGGTCCCGGCGCGGCCCGCAGATGGGCGATCTTCTCCTCCGGCCGCTGCTCGGCGTGAACGGGAACCCCCAGCAGCCGCTCCCAACGTCGACCGGCCACAGCGTCGTCGCCGGTCAGGACGGCGACCGACACCCCCATCTCCTGGAGCGCTGCCACCGTTTCCACCGCCTCCGGGCGGGGCTCCTCCCCCAAGCCCAGCAGGCCGGTCACCTTTCCCTCCCAGCCGGCGTAGATCACGCTCAGCCCCTGTTCGCGCCACGTCTCGACGGTCTTGGCGAGGGGCGGGGGCAGTTCCAAGCCTTGGGCGGCCATCAGGCGGGCGCTGCCCACCC
>WFUY01000277.1 GCA_015484715.1 Thermoflexales bacterium
AGAGCAGGCTGGCGGGGAGCATCAGGACGACGCCCATCGTGAGCTGGCCCATCGCCGTGAGGAGAGGGGGCTGTCCCCGCAACCGGCTGCGGGCGTAGAGGGCAGCGCCGGCGTAGCAGAGGGAGGAGCCAACGATGGCCAACTGGCCCAGCAGGCTGGCCCGGACCCCCTGCCGCAGGTCGGGCACCATCAGGAGGCCCACCCCCACGAAGCCGATGACCACGCCAGCCACCTTGGCCGGCGTGACGCCTTCATCGGCGGCGACCATCTGGGCCAGGAGCACGGTGAAGATGGGCGTCGTCGCCTGCAGAAGGGCGGCCAACCCGCTGGGGATGTACTGCTCGCCCCAGGAGATGAGGGAATAGGGGATGGCAGCGTTCAGGAGGGCCAGCACGGTGTAGACCCTCCACAACCGCCGTGTCCGGGGCATCGAGAGCCCCCGGAGGCGCAGCACCGCCCCCATCACAAGGGCGGCCAGCGTCAGCCGCCCGGCGACCAGGGTCAACGCCGGCACCTCGGCCACGGTGACCTTGATGAAGAGGTACGAGGCTCCCCACAGGGTGCCCAGGACCAACAGCAGAAGGACGTTCATCTCCAACTCCAGCGACGCTGCCCTCAGAGCCGGCGGGTCATCGGCCACCACGCCGATCGAGGTCTCTCAACTCCCTTTCGATCCTCTGCCTCATCTTCTCCGGGCTCTCCAAGGCCACATCGGAGTCCACCCTTCTCAGCGCATCCTGCAGGCACTTTCGCGCTTCCCTGGCCCGTCCCGTCCGCTTGTACAGCAGCGCCAGATTGTAATAGGTGACCGAACTGCCCGGGCGGATCTTCTGGGCTTTCTTCATCGCTTCAATCGCCTCTCTCTCCCGTCCCAACGCGCTCAAACTCGCCGCTAGGTAGAAATAGGCGTTGAACACCTGAGGGTCTTGGGCAATGGCTTGGCGGAAATGCTCGATCGCTTGGGCATACCGCGCCTGCCGATAGGCCTCCATGCCTTGCTCGAGCAACACGTTGACCTCGTCCATCGGCGGTTGGAATTCCGGGTTTCGTGCGCCACAGTAGGAGCAGACCCGGTCGCGGTTGGACACATTCGCTCCGCAATTGCTACACTTCGCCATGATCCTCTCCTTGATTGAACGACCTCTTGGAATGGCTTCTTGGGAATGACGACGCCGCTCTTGGGGGTGCAGCGCTCACCAAGCAACGTACCACGCCTCTCCCCTACCGCGCGACTTCGTGTTCACCTCTACCTGAATCAGAACCGGCTCGCCCCTCTCCCCCGGCTGAAACGGGAACTCCAAGAGACACGCGAGATGGGTCCTCCCCCCTCCGGCCGATACCCGCACATTCCTGAACCCAATGACGGCAACCTCCTCACCATTGACCCGAACGGTCACGTCCCTTTTGGTCAGGCGAGGCCCGTAGAATGCCCTTCTCCCCGCCTTCCTGGCCCGTAAGTCCAGCGGAAGGGAGACCGGCCAGAAATAGACCTGCCGGACCAGTTCGTTGTGCCAGCAATGGAGCCCCCAGACCTCGAAGTTGCCCACCCGGGGGTGGATCTCGATGTCTCCTTCAAGCCTCTCCACGGTCACCCAGCACTCATACGTGGTTTGGGAATAGGTTTCGTCGTCAATGAAAAGGCGCACGGGCTTTCCCGCCGGATACCAGAAGACGAAATTCCCCTCCGGGTCCGTTTGAACCATCGCTTGGGGACGGCTCAAGTCCTCCTCAACGGCCCATAGATAGGCAGGGAAGGGTTGCCCCTCAAAATCCTTGACCTGCCCACGGATGCTATGGACCGACACCGGCAAAGCGGATTCCCAGATCGTTTTTCCCTCGGTACTGAGCCGGACCGTCACCTCGGAAAGGGAAGGGTTGGCCAGCGCCGGGTGGACGAAGAAGGCGGACGCTGCCCAGGCCGACCCATTCAGCCGCTCCCTCTGCCGTATAGGAAGGCACAGCTCCGCCTCATACTCGCCGGCATCCAAGCCGTGGAACTCCACCTCCAGAAAGGGCTCGTTGCGCATCACGTACTCCCGCCCCCAAATATCCGTCAACGTGTCGCCGTGGAATGGGGGGTTGGGGTATAGCAGTGCTCTCGCCCTCATCCCTCCGCGCCGCACCAACTTCCTTCCTCCGCACCGGGATTCCAACGTCCAAGGAGCTCGGCCAGCAACTGGACAACGCTTTCAGCCTGAGAGGCTGTCCACAGGATAAAGCGCCTGAATTGTACCACAAAAACGGCGGTTATTGGCCGTCTTATTGCGTCCAAATTCCCACGAATACGCGAATGGACTGGCGTGCCGGAGGCCCCCCGATCCCCGGCCCGAACCGCGGGATGGGGGTAGAGCTCACCGGGCCAAGAGACAAAGGGACGGCCCGAAGGCCGTCCCATAGGCATCCAGAGCCTCTCGCCCGCTCGTCAGTAAACCGGCACATTGGGGTCCACTTCGCGGGCCCAGGCGTTCAGCCCGCCCTTG
>WFUY01000278.1 GCA_015484715.1 Thermoflexales bacterium
GAGTTCGTAGCCATCCATCCCCGGCATCATCACGTCCAGGACGACCAGGTCGAACTCCTCGGAGGCACGCCGGGCCGCGATGAGGAGCTTTTTCCACGCTTCCTCGCCCGAGTAGGCCGGTGTGATGGTACAGCGGGCTTCCTCCAGGATCCGCTGGACCAAATCCACCATCTCCGGGTCGTCATCCACGACCAGAATGCGGGGGGGATGGGTCGGACCTTTCAGCAGCATAGGCCGGCATCTTCCCCAAGCTTTCGCCAACGGGCTAGACACGTAACTGTTCACCCTCCCGCAGGTTAGGCGTGTTTCCGACGCGAAACCGTGCTTCAAATAGCTCATCGGGGCTGAAAGCGCCCTCGACCGGTGACCTGCAGGAGGGTAGGCTGATAGATACCCAGACACTACCGATTATATCCGGTTTTCGCCTTCTGGCAAATCGTGGTGAGGGGGGAACGAGGCAATGGGGCAGTGGGGTGATGGGGCAACGAGGCGACGAGGCGATGGGATGCAGGGGCTATCCTGCCCCTCTATCCCACGGCCCCGCCGCCCCGCCCCCCGTCCAGCCGCAGGATGGGCATCCGCAGGTAGTCGGTCGTCCGTCGCTTGCGGATGAGGTCGTCGAAGACCCGCTGGACCTGCTCCTCGGTCAGCCCCATCACCTGGGCCACCTCTGGAACGGGGACGCCGTGCTCCTGGGCATACCAGAGCAGGTCCATCACCTCGAAGGGAAGCCGGAAGAAGAACTCCTCCTGGGTGCTGGGGGCGCTGTAGGTGTCGGAAGTGGGGGGACGATGGCGGATCTCCTCGGGGATCTCCAGGTACTCCGCCAGTTGGTAGACCTGGGTCTTGTAGAGGTGCACGATGGGCATCACGTCGGCCCCGCCATCGCCGTACTTGACGAAGAAGCCCTGATCGTGCTCGTTCTTGTTGGCCGTGCCGATGACGGCGTAGTCCCGCAGTTCGGCGTGGTAGTAGAGCATCGCCATCCGGCTGCGCTGCTTGAAGTTGGTCGCCGCGACGATCTGGCGCAGTTCCTGAGGGCGCAGCCGGCGGGTCTTCTCCTCCCCCTCGGGGCTGACGATGGTCAAACGGAAGACGTTGAGGGTTCCCCGCTCCAGGATGCCCGGCGGCAGGGTGATCTTGACCTTGTAGGTGGCGTCGTACTCGGGGAAGATGGCACGGATGGCCTCGTCGCGCCGGCGGTAGGCCCCGAAGCCGATGAGCGGCCCCGTCACATCCTCCACCACCGTCTCTACGCCGAACTGGCGGGCCACCTGGCGGGCCAGGACGACGCTCTCCGGGCTGGACTCCTTCTCCGGGAGCAACACGCCCACCACCCGCTCCGTCCCCAGGGCGCGGACGGCGAGGGCCAGCACGACGGAGGAATCCACGCCGCCGCTGATGCCGACGACACCACCGCGACGGTGCAGCCGTTCCAGAACATCGCGCCGCAGTTGGGCCACGATGCGCTCGACCTCCTGGGCCGGGTCTAGGTCCAAAACGTGTCGGTGAAACCCCATCGTCTCTTGCTCCCTTTGCTCAGGCTTGTCTCCCCCCACCGGTGACCTGCAGGACGTCCCCACGGCGGGCGTGGGGTCCTCGGGCCACGACCTTCACATCGTCCTCGGCGGTGAGGGGGGGACGCGGCCGGAACCCTTCGATGAAGAGCTGGTGAACCAGTTGGGTCGAGAGAATGCCGGCCAGCGCCATCTCATCGCTCTCCCCCACCGGCCCTCCGCGCCGAATCTTGGCCACCAGCCGCTGGACCGCCCGGGGGTTGAAGTAGCCCGCCTCCGCCACCACCTGAGGGGAGAGCAGGTGCTCTACGTAGTCCAGGGGCCGGCCGCCGGGGAAGAAGCTGCGGTGGATGGGGGCCCGGTAGGGTCGCTTGGGCCGGCGCCACACCTGTTCCGGCAGGAGGTCCTTCATCGCCCGCTTGAGCAGGTACTTCTCCTGCAGACCGCGCAGCTTCAGCGTGGGCGGCAGCCGGTTGCAGAACTCGACCACCCGGTAGTCGAGGAAGGGGAAGCGCCCCTCGATGGAATGGGCCATCGCCACCCGATCCCCTTGGGAGGAGAGCAGGTACTCGGCGAGGAAGATGGTGATCTCCAGGTACTGGGCCTGGGCCAGCGGGCTCCAACGGAAGAAGCGCTCGTCCAGGGTGATCTTGCTGGTGGGCGGGCCGTCCCAGCCGTTGAGAGAAGCCCGCAACTGCCTTGAGAAGAAGCGGTGCGTCCGGCTGGTGTTGTGCCAGCGGATGGCGTGGGAGTAGTCGGCGGCGTGCACATCGGTGAGCCGGCGTCCGAAGAAAGCGGTCAGGTAGCGCCCTCCCTCCTGTAACTCCTGGATGTAGGGGTAGAGCCGATGGAGGAGCAGGGGGCGCCAGGGGGAATCGGGTTGTCGGGCCCAAAAGCGGCGGATCTTCGCCTCTTTGAAGATGTTGTAGCCGGCCAGGAACTCGTCGGCCCCCTCGCCCGTGAGGACGACCTTCAGGCCGTGGTCCCGCACCAGCCGGGAGAGGAGGAAGAGAGGGGCCGGCGAGGTGCGCATAATGGGCACCTCGGTGTGCCAGATCACCTGGGGGAAGACTTCCCCGATGTCGTCGTGGGTGCAGGTGATCTGGTGGTGACGGGTGCCCAGGAAGCGGGCCATCTCCCGCTGGAAGCCGCTCTCGTCGTAGTTCTCGTCGGTGAAGGCGATGGAGAAGGTCTCCAGGTCGTTGCCCGTGTAGCGGCGGATCAGGGCGGTGATCGTCGAGGAGTCCAGCCCACCGCTCAGGTAGGCCCCCACCGGCACGTCGGCCCGCAGCCGGATGCGGGTGGCGTCAATGAGCAGGGTGCGCAGCTCGTCGGCATACTCCTCGACGGGGCGACGGGGCTCTTGGCCCGCCTCGGGGAAGTCGAGCCGCCAGTAGCGCTCCAGGAAGAGCCGGCCCCGCCGGGCAACCAGCGTGTGGCCCGGCGGCAGCGTCAGGATCCCCTGAAAGGCGGTGCGGGGGGAAAGAGGGCTCCAGAAGGTGAAGATCTGGTCCAGCGTCACCGGGTCCAACGCGGCCGGCACCCGGGGATCGGCCAGGAGCGCCTTGATCTCCGAGGCGAAGATCAAGGCCCCATCCTGAACGGTGTAGTAGAGGGGGCGGATGCCCAGCCGGTCACGGGCCAGGAAGAGCGTTTCCGTCTCGCTGTCCCAGAGGGCGAAGGCGAACTGACCGTTGAGGTACTGGACGCAGTCGGTGCCGTACTCCTCGTAGAGGTGGACGATGACCTCGGTATCGGTGTCGGTGGCGAAACGGTGGCCCCGCGCCTCCAGCGTTGGGCGCAGTTCCACGTAGTTGAAGATCTCCCCGTTGAAGACGATCCAGAGGGTCTCCGTCTCGTTGCCGATGGGCTGTTGCCCACCGCCCAGGTCAATGATGCTCAGGCGGGCGTTCCCCAGCCCCACCAGGTCGTCCAGGTAGAGGCCGAACTGATCCGGCCCCCGGTGGCGGATCATCCCCAGCATCTGACGCAGGGTGCTCTCTTGGATGGGATGGGCCTTGGTCAGGTTGAGGGTGCCGACGATGCCACACATAGGTCCCCTACCTCAGCGCGGTCTTCTTGATCTTCCCACTGGCGGTCTTGGGCAGGCTGTCGCGAATCTCCACGTACTGGGGCACCATAAAGTCCTCCAGGCGGGCCCGGCAGTGGCGCAGAATATCTCTCTCGGTGAGCGTCACGCCGTCGAGGACGACGAAGGCTTTGATCGCCTCCCCCAAGATGGGATCGGGAACGCCGATGACGGCGGCCTCGACGACGCCGGGGATCTCGTAGAGGACGTTTTCGATCTCCTTGGGCGCGACCTTTTCGCCCCGACTCTTGATGATGTCGTCCTTGCGCCCGACAAAGTAGAGGAACCCCTCCTCGTCCATCCAGAAGAGGTCACCGGTGTAGAGGACTCGCTCGCCGGGCAGGGGGCCGGGACGGTAGCGCTCGGCCGTGGCCTCGGGGGCCTCCCAGTAGCCCCGCATCACGTGGGCTCCCCGGACGACCAACTCGCCGATCTGGCGCGGTCCCAGCCGGTTCCCCTCCTCGTCCACGATCCAGACCTCGCTGTTGGGGATGGGGATGCCTACGGAGGCGGGCCGGCGGTCCAGCTCCTCCGGCGGCAGGTAGGAGACCCGCTTGCACTCGGTCAGGCCGTACATCGAGTAGAGGGTCACCCAGGGGAACTTCTCCCGCAGTTGCTGGATGTGGCTGGGGGGCAGCGCGGCCGCCGTGTTGGTCATGTAGCGCAGGCTGGAGAGGTCGTAGGGGCTGAGGTCCATCTGCAACAGGATGGCGAAGATGGTGGGAACGCCGGGGAAGCCGGTCACCCGCTCCTCCTCCATTCGGCGGAGGACCTGGGCCGGGTAGGCGAAGGAGCGCTCCAGCACCAGCGTGCCGCCGAACTTGAAGGCCATCAGGAGTTGGTAGAGGCCGTAGTCGAAACTGAGGGGCAGCACGTTGATGATGATGTCCTCGGGGACGTTCTGGAGGTACCGGATGATGGACGAAGCCGCTGCGACGACGTTGCTGTGGGCCGACATCACCCCCTTGGGCTCGCCGGTGCTGCCGGAGGTGTAGATGAGGCAGGCCAGGTCCTGGTCAATGCAGAGCCGGGGCGGGCGGGTGGCCGGGTAGTGGGCCTGGATCTCGTCGAAGGCGAGGAAATCCTCCCGCAGGGCACCCCGCTCTCCCGCCTTCTTTCCGGTCAGGACGGCGAACTTGAGG
>WFUY01000279.1 GCA_015484715.1 Thermoflexales bacterium
ACGCTCTCGAAAGAGCAGTTGGTGCGCTGGGCCAAGGAAGGACGCCAGCCCGGCCTCTCGCTCATTGTTGCCAGCCAGCAACCATCGGCCATTGATCGTGAGGTGCTGTCACAATGCGATGTGATCCTGAGTCACAAACTTACGACTCGGGATGACGTCAACGCCCTTAACCGGCTCAGTCAGGATTATATGGGCAGCGAACTCCAGGCGCTTATTAGGAAGCTGAAGCGAGTAGGAGAAGCCATTCTAGTGGACGACGAACGCGAGACAGTACACCACCTGAGCATCCGTCCGCGCCGAAGCCGCCACGGTGGCAGTAGCATTGCTCCAGCCGAGGAGGAGCGTCTTGACCTCTGGAACGAATGAAACCCTGACGGTCCGCAAAGCCTCTCCTGCCGACCTGGATGCCATCAAAACCATTGCCGATGCACACCGATACGAGTTGGGCTTTGTCTTGCGTCCGGCTTTAGCGGAGTCTATCCATCGCGGGGAGGTATTGGTTGCAGAGGATCATCAAGGACTAATCGGCTTCGTCGAGTATCACCATCGCCGCGATGCACAGACCACCCTTTACCATATCGCCGTGATTCCTCAGTGCCGCCGACAGGGAGTCGGGCGTGCATTGGTCGAGGCACTGCGTATTGAAGCAATCACACTGGGGAAACAGACGATTTTCCTCAAATGTCCTGCTGACTTATCGGCACGAGGCTTCTACGCTCGCTTGGGTTTTAAGATAGTCGGGGAAGAACAAGGAAGTAGCCGTCCTCTTCTCACCTGGACACTTTCACTCACAGCTTGAAAGAAACCTCAAAACGGAGTTGTTTTTCGTGCTCCGGCCTCGGGTTATACAAAACTCGCTTAGGCAAGCCGACTTCCCCTTGACGATGCCCCACTTTTATGGTACCCTATGCCCCCACCCAGGTTCACCAGCCCCCTTTCGCAGCCCTAGACCGCCTGGGACCCTGGGAACGCAGCCCTGACCCGACTGTCCACCTCCGCCGATAGCCTTCTGATGACGACGGATCGCGTACATCTCAGCGTGCAGAACGTATCGCTGAGCTTTGGCCGAGCTCAGGTGCTGAACGACGTCAGCTTCGATGTCTACGCTGGCGAGATTTTGGCAATCATCGGTCCCAACGGGGCCGGCAAGACCTCCCTCCTGAACTGCCTCAACAACTTCTACCACCCCGACGCAGGCCGCATCCTCTTCGAGGGCCACGATCTCACCCGCCTGCCCCCCCACCGCATCGCCCAACTGGGCATCGCCCGCACCTTCCAGAACATCGCCCTCTACACCGGCCTCAGCACGTTGGACAACCTGATGGCCGCCCGACACGTCCACATGCGGGCCGGGATGCTCCAGTGCCTGCTCTACTGGGGGCCTGCCCACCGCGAGGAGATCGCCCACCGCCAGGTGGTTGAGGAGATCATTGACTTCCTCGAGATCCAGCACATCCGCAAGGCCATCGTGGGCACGCTGCCCTACGGCCTCCGCAAGCGGGTCGAACTGGGACGGGCCCTGGCCCTCGAACCCCGCCTGCTGCTCCTGGACGAGCCGATGACCGGGATGAACCAGGAAGAAAAAGAGGATATGGCCCGCTTCATCCTGGACATCCACGAACGCCGAGGGACGACCATCCTCCTGATCGAGCACGATATGGGGCTGGTGATGGACATCGCCGACCGGGTCGTCGTGCTGGATTTCGGAACCAAGATCGCCGAGGGGACCCCGGAGGAGATCCGGCACAACGAGGCGGTCATCAACGCCTACCTGGGGGAGAGCGTGTGACGTGGACCACCTCGACACCCTGCCCAAACTGCTGATCGCCGGCTACCGGAAGTACGGCCACCGCAAGGTCGCTATGCGCAAGAAGGACCTGGGCATCTGGCGACCCTACACCTGGGCCGACTCCTACCAGCAGGTCCGCCAGCTCAGCCTGGGCCTGGTCGAACTGGGGCTGCAGCGGGGCGAGAAGGTCTGCATCATCGGCGACAACGATCCCCAGTACTTCTGGGCCCAACTGGCCATCCAGGCCGGCGGAGGCGTCGCCGTCGGCATCTTCACCGACAGCACCCCGCCCGAGATCCAGTACATCGTCCAGCACGCCGACGCCGTCTTCGTCTTCGCCAAGGACCAGGAGCAGTGCGACAAGCTCCTCGCCATCCGCGAGCAAATCCCCGCCGTCCGCCGGGTGATCTACTGGGATGACAAGGGGCTGTGGAACTACAACGAGCCCTGGCTGATCAGCTTCGAGGAGGTGCAAGCCCTGGGACAGGCGCTGGATGCCAGGCAGCCGGACCTCTTCGCCCGCCTCGTTGACGAGGGGCGGGGGGAGGACCTGGCCGTCTTCTGCTACACCTCCGGCACCACGGGGCGGCCCAAGGGGGCGATGATCAGCCACCAGAACCTCATCGCCGGCTGTGACCTGGTGATGCGGGTGGATCCCCGCCGGGACGAGGATGAGTACGTCTCCTTCCTACCTCCCGCCTGGATCACGGAGAACGTGCTGGGGCTGACCATCCACCTGCGGACCGGGATGATCGTCAACTTCCCCGAAGCGCCGGAGACGGTGCAGGAGAACATCCGCGAGATCGCCCCCCACTCCATGCTCTTCAGCGCCCGCCTGTGGGAGGATATGGCAGCGATGGTCCAGGTCCGGATCGCCGAGAGCACCTGGATCAACCGCCTGCTCTACCGGCTCTTCATGCCCATAGGGTACCGGGTGGCCGGCCGGCGCTTCGAGCAGCGCCGCTCCGTGGGGCTGCTCTGGCGCATCCTGAACGCCCTGGGAGAGTTCGCCCTCTTCCACCCACTGCGGGACAAGCTGGGGCTGACCCGCGTTCGCTCAGCCTATTCCTCCGGCGCCGCCCTCAGCCCCGAAGTCATCCGCTTCTTCCGGGCCATCGGGGTCAACATCAAGCAACTCTACGGCTCCACGGAGGCCCAGGCCCACACGATGCACGTGGGCGACGACGTTAAGTTCGAGACGGTCGGCGTGCCCATCCCCGGCATGGAGCTGAAGATCGCCGAGAACGGGGAGATCCTGGTGCGGGGACCGACGGTCTTCCAAGGCTACTACAAAGACCCGGAGGCCACGGCCAAGGCTTTCTTCGTAGATGAGGAGGGCCGGCGCTGGTTCCGCACCGGGGACGCCGGCCTCCTGGACGCCGACGGCCACCTGATCTACCTGGACCGCCTCAAGGATATGATCACCCTGGCCAGCGGCGAGAAGTACTCGCCCCAGTACATCGAAGGTCGGCTCAAGTTCAGCCCCTACATCCGGGACGCGATGACCATCGGGGGAGCGGACAAGGAGTACGTGACGGCGCTGATCACCATTGACTTCGAGAACGTCGGTCGGTGGGCAGAGCGGCGGGGGTTGCCCTACACCACCTTCGTGGACCTCTCCCAGAAGCCGGAGGTCTACGAGCTGATCCGCCAGGATGTGGAGCGGGTCAACCGGACGCTGCCGCCGGCGGCCCGGGTGCGCAAGTTCGTCCTGCTGCACAAAGCCTTCGACGCCGACGAGGGGGAGCTCACCCGCACCCGGAAGCTGCGCCGGGGCCTGCTGGGAGAGCGCTATCAGACCATCATCACCGCGATGTACGGCGACGGGGATCGGGTGAGGGTCAAAGCGCCGGTCCGGTATCGGGATGGGCGTGAGGGTGTCGTCGAGACCACGGTGCGCATCGCCACGCTGAGAGAGGAGGCGCCGGTATGAACTGGCAACTGCTGCCCCAGTTCGCCGTCACCGGCCTGCTGGCCGGCGGACCTATCGCCCTGATGGCGCTGGGGCTGGTGCTCATCTTCAAGTCGTCCTACATCTTCAACTTCGCCCAGGGCCAGTTGCTGCTGATGGGGGCGCTGATCACCTGGTGGCTCTCCGTCGAGCAGGGCCTGCCGCTGGCCCTCTCCATTGTGCTGGCCCTCCTGCTCTCGGCGCTCCTAGGGCTGGCCATCGAACGGCTGGCCCTGCGCCCGATGACCGGCCAACCGCTGCTCTCCATCATCCTGATGACCCTGGGCCTGAGCCAGGTCCTGCAAGGGCTGGCCCTGCTCCTCTTCGGCGGTGCCCAGCGCAACTTCCCTCAGATCTTCTCGGCGGCCAACCCCTACCGGATCACCACCCCCTTCACCCACAACGGTCGCCCCATCATCATCATCCTAAAGCAGAACCTGGTCTGGTCCTTCATCATCGCCATCCTGGGCGTCATCGTGATCGGGGCTTTCTTCCAATTCACCCGCACCGGCCTGGCGATGCGGGGGACCTCGGAGGACCACGAGCTGGCCCAGAGCCTCGGCCTGCGCATTCACCGCATCTTCGGCCTCTCCTGGGCGATGGCGGCGATGGTCGCCACGACGGGGGGCGTCCTGCTGGCCACCTCCAGCGGCCTCGACCTGAGCCTCTCGGTGGTCGTGCTGGCCGCTTTCCCCGCCGTCCTCCTGGGCGGGCTGGAGTCCATCCCCGGGACCATCGTCGGCGGCCTGATCATCGGGCTCTCCCAAGGGGTGGTCGCAGCCGCCAAAGCGCAGAGCGTGCGCAACGCCGCCGAGATCATGCCCTACCTGGTGCTGCTCATCGTGCTCCTCATCCGACCCGAAGGACTCTTCGGCCAGAAGCGGATCGAACGGATTTGACCTATGGCTGTCCTGCGTCCGGCTGGTGAATTCGACGAAAGCTACGCATCCGACATGGCCGTCATTCGACGGCGGTGGCAGTGGGGGCTGCTCTTCGCCTTCATCCTGGCCCTCTACACCCTGCCCCTCTACGCCAGCCAGAGCCTGGTCGCCCTGGTCAACCGCATCGGCATCACCATCATCGCCGTGCAAGGGTTGAACCTATTGACCGGGTACACCGGCCAGATCTCCCTCGGCCAAGCGGCCTTTATGACCACGGGGGGCTACATCTCGGCGCTGCTGGTCAACAACCTGGGCTGGCCCTTCCTGCTGGCCCTGCCCGTGGCCGCCGTGGGCACGGGGATTGTAGGGCTGATCTTCGGGCTGCCCTCGTTGCGGGTCAAAGGCTTCTACCTGGTCATGGCCACCCTGGCCGCCCAGTTCATCATCCCCTGGTTCACCCGCAACGCCTTTCCCGACCTGCTCAACGGAGCCCAGGGGCTGAACGTCCAGGTGCCCGTCCTCTTCGGCCTGGCCTTCAACACCCCCCAGCGCTACCTCTACCTGACCCTGACCGTCCTAATCCTCTCGACCATTGCCGCCCACAACGTCTCCCGCTCCCGGCTGGGCCGGGCCTTCGTCACCATCCGCGACAACGACCTGGCCGCCGAGGTGCTGGGCATCAGCCTCTTCCGGTACAAGCTCCAGGCTTTCTTCCTGGCCGCCGTCTACGCCGGGGTGGCGGGCTCCCTCTCCGCCCACTACCTGCGCCACATCAACTCGGAGACCTTCGGCCTGACCGATTCGATCTTCTTCCTGGGGATGATGGTGATCGGTGGGCTGGGGACCAACCTGGGGGCGATC
>WFUY01000280.1 GCA_015484715.1 Thermoflexales bacterium
ATTCGTGGACGGCCGGTCTCCCTATCTCCAAAGATATGGGTAATCACCGGCATCAAACGGGTGATTACCCACCGATCTGCCATCATTGCCTTTCTCCCCATATCGTGATAGAATTGGAGAAGGTGGGGAACGTGTAGAGGCGAGAATAGGTGAGAAGATGGCAGAGAACGACGTGTTGATCCGGGCGGAACAGCTGACCAAACGGTTTCCCAGCAGCGAACGGGGGACCGATGGTTTCTTCACAGCGGTGGATGGTGTGAACCTGAGGGTCGCAGCCGGCGAGGTCCTGGCCCTGCTGGGTCCCAACGGCGCCGGCAAGACCACGACCGTCCGTATGCTGGCGGCGATCCTGATGCCCACCGCCGGACGGGCGGAGGTCGCCGGCTTCGACGTCGCCCGCTATCCCAGGGAGGTGCGCCGACGGGTGGGGCTGCTCACCGAGATGCCGGGCCTCTACCTGCGCATGCGGGCTGCAGACTACTTGGATTTCTTTGGACGGCTTTACGGCGTGCCCCCGGCCCAGCGGTGGGAGCGGATCGAAACGTTAATGGCCCGCTTTGGGATGGCCGAGGCGCTCCACGGCCGGCTGGGCGAGTTCTCCAAGGGAATGCGTCAGAAACTGGCCCTCATCCGGGCTATGCTCCACGATCCCCCTGTCCTCCTCTTGGATGAACCCACCTCGGCGATGGACCCCTACAGCGCCAAGCTGGTGCGGGACAGCATCGCCTCCCTGCGCAGCCAGCGGCGAGCCATCATTGTCTGCACCCACAACCTGACCGAAGCGGAGATGCTGGCCGACCGCATCGCCATCATCCGTCGAGGGCGTATCGTCGCGCTGGGAACGCCGAGCGAACTGAAACGCCAGCTGCTGGGACCGCCCCTGATGGAGGTACGGGTGGCCCAACCCCTCGATGGTCTGCTCCCCCGCGCCTCAGAACTGGTCCAGGTGGAATCCTGGGGCAGCACCTGGCTGCGCTACCGGACCGAGGACCCCCGCCAGACCAATCCCCGGTTGGTCCGCTGGCTGACCGGACAGGGGGTGGAGGTGGTCACCCTGAGCGAGGTGCCCCGCAACTTGGAGTCCGTCTACCTGCGGGTGGTGGAAGGAATGGGAGGAGAGGAAGGATGATCGCAACGATGGAAAGCCTCCCCCTCCGCGAGCGCGTCGCTCTGGCCCTGACCATCACCCGTCGGGAGGTCTCCGACACCCTGCGGGATTGGCGGATCGTCGTCCCCATCGTCTTCCTGACCCTCGTCTTTCCCGTCATTATGAACTTTACGGCCGATGTAGCCCTCGACTTCGTGGCCCGTTATGGGGCACCGATCGTCGGCGAACGGCTCATCCCCTTCCTGCTGATGATCGTGGGCTTCTTCCCCATCTCCTTCTCCCTCGTCATTGCCCTGGAGACCTTCGTCGGCGAGAAGGAACGCCGGAGCCTGGAACCCTTGCTGGCCACCCCTCTCTCCAACCTGCAGCTCTACGCCGGCAAGATTCTGGCGGCGATGGTGCCCCCGCTGCTGGCCAGCTACCTGGGGATGGGCGTCTACCTGATCGCCCTCTACCTGACGGTGGGCTGGACGGCCCCGCCGACGCTCCTGGCCCAGATCTTCCTGCTGACCACGGCCGAGGCCCTGGTGATGGTCTCGGGGGCCGTCGTCGTCTCCAGCCAGACCACCAGCGTGCGGGCGGCCAACCTGCTGGCCAGCTTCATCATCATCCCAATGGCCTTCCTCGTGCAGGGGGAGAGCCTGATTATGTTCTGGGGGCGCTACGAGGTTCTCTGGTGGATTCTGGCCGGTCTGCTGGTGGTGGACCTGATCCTGATCCGTATGGGTGCCCGCATCTTCAACCGGGAGGAACTGTTGGGCCGGGAGATTGACAGCCTCGACCTTCGGCGGGGTTGGCAGAGCTTCCGTCGTTTCCTGCTCCAGCCCGATGGCATCGAAGGCGCTCTGACCCTGCGTCGGTTGCTACGCTGGGACCTCCCCCTCGTCCTGGGGCGCTCCCGGCTGGCTCTGGTGGCCGTCCTGGTGGCCGTGCTGGGTGGAGTGGGGCTGGGGTGGTCCTACGCCCTCCGCTACCCCCTGCCCAACGGGGTGCTCGTCCTGAAAGGGGCTCCTATGGAGAGCTTCCAGGAAATGCAACTCGCCTTTCTCCCCCCCTTCACCATCTGGGGCATCTTCAACCACAACGTCCGGGCGTTGCTCCTAGAGATCGTCCTGGGCCTCTTCTCCTTTGGAGTCCTCGCCGTGGTCCTGTTGCTGGTGCCTATGGTGATGATCGGCTTCTTCATGGCCCAGGTGAGCTTCGCCGGCTACAATCCGCTGCTCTTCCTGGCCACCTTCATCCTGCCCCACGGCCTCTTCGAGCTGCCGGCGGCCATCGTCACGACAGCCCTCGTCCTGCGGCTGGGAGCTTCGATGGTCTCTCCGCCAGAAGGGATGACGCTGCGGGAGGCGTGGCTGTTGGCCCTGGCCGACCTGGTGAAGCTCTTCCTGTTGGTGGTGCTTCCCCTGCTGCTCATCGCTGCCTTCGTCGAGGTGCAGATCACCCCGCGCATCGTCCTGTGGGTCTACGGCGGGTGAAGGGCCGGATCGGAGGGGAGAACCTTCGGCAACGACATGGCGGTAGATTGCTACTTGCCCTTGCCCGTTCGTCCATTCTGGCTTACAATAGGGGGGCGCTCCAACCGGACCCCGAGGATCCGGCGCGTCGGTGTATCCGTCCGGAGCCGTGGGGAGTTCCCAGCCCACGGGGAAGGGCGGGAGGAGTAGGGGGAAGATGGCAGCTACCGCCGAGGCCCATCCCAACATCGCTTTCATCAAGTATTGGGGGAACCGGAACCCGGCTCTGAACCTGCCGGCCAACCCGTCTCTTTCGATGAACCTGGCCGCCCTGCGCACGGTGACCACGGTGTCCTTTGACCCCGACCTGGCCCAAGACGAGGTGGAGATCAACGGTGAGCGGGTCGAGGGGCGGGCCTACCAGCGGGTGGTGGCTCACCTGGACCGCGTTCGGGCGCTGGCCGGTCGCCGAGAGCGGGCCCGCGTCGTCTCCCGCAACGACTTCCCCACAGGGGCCGGGTTGGCCTCCTCGGCTTCTGCCTTCGCCGCCCTCACCCTGGCCGCCGTCGCCGCCGCCGGCCTCACCCTGTCCGAAGCCGCCCTCTCCGCCCTGGCCCGACTGGGCTCGGGGTCGGCAGCCCGTTCTATCCCTGCCGGCTTCGTCGAGTGGCAGACGGGGGAGCGCCACGAGGCCTCTTTCGCCCGCTCCATCGCCCCGCCGGACTACTGGGCTCTGGCCGATGTCATCGCCATCGTCGAGCAGGCCCACAAGCCTGTCACCTCCCGCCAAGGTCATCAGCTTGCCCCCACCAGCCCCTTCCAAGAAGCCCGCGTCGCGACGGCACCGGCACGCCTGGCTGCCTGCAAGAGGGCGCTGCTGGCCCGCGATTTCACCGCCCTGGCCCCTATTCTGGAGCAGGATACCCTGATGATGCACGCTGTGATGATGACCTCGACGCCTTCCCTCTTCTACTGGACGGGCGAGACGGTCACCATCATCCGGGCGGTGCGCTGCTGGCGGGAGGGAGGGTTGCCCGTCGCCTTCACCATTGATGCCGGTCCCAACGTGCACTGCATCTGCCCGGCGGAGGTGGCGGGTGAGGTGGAGGGACGGCTCTGGGAGCTGCCCGGCGTTCGGGAGGTCCTGGTCAGTGGCGTAGGGGGGGCAGCGCGGCTGATCGAGCAAGAGCCCAGAGGGGCGGCCCCATAGGGGGCAGGGCTTGGTTTGCTGGATCTACCGTTGGCCCACCTCCACAATCTCACGGGCGACCTCCAGGGCCGCTTCGGGGTGGCCCAGAGCCCTGGCCCGCTCCGCCATCTGAGCCAGCGTGGGGTCGCCGGGTTGGGTCCACTGGAGCACCTGTTGGGCGATCTGCTGTGGTGAGGGTGCCCAGCTTCCGGCCCCCTGCTCGACCAGGTAGGTCACGTTTCCCTCCTCCTGGCCGGGGATGGCCCCGCTGAGGATCATCGGCAGCCCCGCGATGCAAGCTTCGCTGATGGTGCCGGGGCCGGCCTTGGTCACGAGCAGATCGGCGGCTCGCATCAGTTCCGGCATGTTGCCCACGAAGCCGTAGATGTGGACGGGGATGGGCCAGTGGGCCTGCTCCAATCGCCAGCGCAGCCGCTCATTCCGCCCTGCCACCACGGCCAGTTGGATGGGTGCGCCGACGTGGGCGATGGCTTGGGCGATCTCGTAGAGGGGGCCCATCCCTTCGCCGCCGCCCACCAACAGCACTGCCGGACGGTCGGGGAGCCAGTTCAGCCGGCGGCGGGCTTCCCCCCGGGTGACCTCGTGCAGCAGGGTGACGAAGCGCAGGCTGACGGGCAGGCCGGTCACTCGCACCCGATCGGGGGGGATGCCCCAGGCGACGGCCTGACGGCGGGCCGGTTCGCTCGCCACCAGCAGGCGAGTCACCTTGGGCGAGAGCCAGAAGGGATGGACAGTCACCAGATCGGTGACGACTGTGACAAAAGGGATCTCCCGCTTCAGCCGGCGCAGCGTCCAGATCAAGGTGTGGTTGACCAGAGGGTGCACGGAGACCAACACGTCTGCCGGGTGCTCTTGGACCAGGTGGCGGGCTCGGGGCCAGGTCAGCGGCCAGAGCAGACGGAGGAGCGCCGTGACGCGCCGGGGGCTACAGGTCAGCCGAAACCCCCAGCGCCAGCTCCACACTCCCCGCGCCACCCAGACGGGATAGAGGGCGTCCAGGTGGCTGAAGGGGAAGGGGGCGTACCCCCGCAGCGCATCTACGATCTCGACCTGGACTTGGGGGCCGTAACATCGCCCCATCGCTTCCTGGATGGCGAGGGCCGCGCTCCGGTGGCCGCCGCCGGTGAGTGCCATCAAGATGACCACGCGCATATCGTCCTGCCCTTTCTTCGCTCTCGCCGGATGGAAGGTCTAGCGGATTGGGTGGAGAGGGTGTTCATCGGGAAGCACCCTGGGGGCTCCTAGGGGTGCCGCACCGGGATCCCTGCTAGGAAGCCTCCAGCCCCAATTGGGGTGATTGGGGTCCAGTGTAATCCCAGTGGGCCACGCTGTCAAGGGCAGCAGGCCCTTCCGAAAAAATTATAAGTCCTGCTTGACATTCTTCATAGGCTTTCATATAATGTTACTATAATGTAGCCGCCCCCACGTCTCCGGGGTCAACCGGAGGCTCTATCAGAAGCTGATGCCGGACAACAGGGTATACCCGGTCACCCTGGTCGCGCCCTGATTCACACAGGAGTGGAAGGCAATGAGCGAATGGAATGGCAGAAGTTCCCAAATGGAAGAAGGTTACTGGCGGGCACTGCTGCAAGAGGGAGAATTTGCCGCTTCCGCCGGCAAGGCCCCGCTACAAGGGGTAGAGGTGCTGGAGGGACTCGCCCAAGATCGGGTCCCTTCGGACGGTCGTACAGCTCCTCCCGACGATGTCTGGGAGGCCGCCCAGGAGATCTTTGAGAACAACGGCACGCTGGAGCTGGAGGCGACCGGTTACAACCGAGGAGGGTTGCTGGTCACCTGGCGTGGTTTGCAGGGGTTCGTGCCCGCCTCCCATTTGATCGGTTTCTCCCCCTGGCTGAGCGAAGAAGAGCGCCGGGCGGAGCTGGCACGGCGGGTGGGCCAGCGGCTTACCCTGCGCATCATTGAATTGGATCCCGCTCGCTGGCGATTTGTCCTCTCCGAACGCATCACCACGGAGGAGATACGGCGTCGGGAGGCCCTGCTGGCCGAGATCACTCCTGGCGAGGTCCGTGAGGGCATCGTGACCAACCTGACCTCCTTCGGCGCTTTCGTGGACCTGGGGGGGGTCGAGGGGCTTATCCACATTTCCGAGCTCTCCTGGGGGAGGG
>WFUY01000281.1 GCA_015484715.1 Thermoflexales bacterium
CCGGGTGAGGTGCTGCGCCTGCGGGATCGGGAGGGGGAGCTGATCGCGACTTTCCCCATCCCCCAGGAGTGAGGGGGGAGATCTCCCCGAGGACACCGAGGAGCCCTGGAAATGGGGTACCGGCAGGACGATGATCCCGAGAAGCCCTGGCGGCTCCTGGTAGAGGAGCGCATCCGGGAGGCGCAGGAGGCCGGCCTCTTCGACAACCTGCCGGGGGCGGGCCAACCCATCCATTGGGAGGACGAGAGCATGGTGGAGCCCGACTGGCGGCTGGCCTTCCGCCTGCTGCGCCAGCACGGGTTCGCACCGGACTGGATCGAGCTGGACAAAGCGATCCGTCAGAGGATCGAGCAGGCCCGCCGGAGCCTGCGACGCTCCTGGCGCTGGCGGCAGGAACGGCTACCCGACGCACTGCCAGAGGAACGGGTCCTCTTAGAGGCGGAATGGGACCGCGCCCTGGACGCCTTCGCCAGAGCCATCGAGGAGCTCAATGCGCAGATCGAAATCTTCAACCTGAAGGTGCCCATTGCGCGTCTACAACGGCTTCCCCTCCGCCTGGAAGAGGAGTTGGCCCGGCTGGAGGCGGAAGAGGTAGACGACACGACCGCGACTCTCTGACAGCACAAGGCGAGGCACGTCCCTATGAGCACTAAGCGGCGACCAGATCACCCGTGGGATGGGAAACGGATTCGGGCCCTGCGCCACTTCCTGGGCCTGACCCAAAAGGAGATGGCTGAGCGGTTGGGCACAGATCAACAGCGGGTCAGCGAGTGGGAGCGGGGAGCCCACCGGCCCAGCCGCATTACAGCCACGTTGCTCAGCATGGTGGCGGAACGCAGCGGGTTCGTCTACTCCGAGGAGGGTGAGGAACCCGCCCCGATGGGGGGCGAGACCCTCTCCCAGTGGCGAGAGCGTCCTATCACCGCCCTCCACCTGCCTCCACGCATCGTCCGCCTTCTGCACCAAGCAGGCATTACCCAGGTAGGAGAGGTGCTGGACTGGTTGCAGGAGGGGGAGAAGCGCCTGCTGGCGATCCCGGGCTTCGGACGTCGTTCCCTGGAGGCCCTCCGCCAGCGGCTCATCGAGCGGGGGCTGCTCTACGGGGAGGCAGGAAGCTCCGAGGGAAAGACCACGGAATAAGGCGACCAGCCCTCGACGGTCCAACAGGGGATCATTTTCTAAAAATCAGGCCGAAAGGGCTTGACAGCCGACACGACCTGGTGTATAATTAGGGCGCTCCTGAGGAGCGCTTTTTTTACCCGCCACCCACACGAATTGGTGTCGAGAAAGGGAGGAAACGATGGGCACGTATGGATTGCAAGGCGTGATCCGAGCCTGGGAGCTGGGCAAGATCACCACGGAGCAGGCCATCGGGCAGATTCTGCTCCTCCTGGTCGCTCTGGAAGAACGGTTGCGGGAGATCGAGCAGCAGATGGAATGGCTGCGCCGTCGCCCCCACACCGGCTCACCGGAGACCGACCATCAGGTCTGACCCCGGACCACTGCTTTGGAAGCGGCCTTGGCCGAGGGCCGAGCTGCCTGCTTCCGCTCCCGCAGCGCCATCTGGATGAGCATCTCCAGGTGGCGCTTTTCTTCTCCTCCGATAACGGCCAACTCATCGGCCCGTGCCAGGATGTAGGGGTAGGGTGTGGCGGCCAACAGGGCGCACTGATGGTAGATGAGGGCGTGCACTTGGGCCAGTAGGGCTTTGTCCGTCGCCACCCAGGCCGGCACCTCCACCCGAGCCAGGACCGGAGTCATAGCCTGGCCCGCCCCCTCCCGTCGAGGCGCGACGTTGAGGTAGAAGAAGTGGATCTCGTGGCTGGCAGCGTAGTTCTTGAAGTCTCGGTTGCGCGGCGACATCGTGACGAAGAGGGCCGAGCGCTCGCCAGGCCCCAACAGGCTCCCGAAGAGGTCCCGATCCAGGACGCCCGCCAGCGGGCCGTGGGTGCTCAGGGCAGCTCGGCTCATCCGGTTCCTCTCCAGCCCGGCCAGGTGCAGGAGACTGACCACGCCGGTGCTCAGGGGGCGGTCCACGTAGCCCGCCAGCGCTGCACCGGCATCCTGCACCTTCGTCAGCGCCTCCAGGTAGGCCCGATGGTACTGCTCCTGCTCCCGCTGGCTCAGCCCCTCCAGGGCCGACCAGAAGAGAAGCCCTCCATCGGTCAAGGCAACGACCGGGGCCTCGTGCCGGTGGGTCCAGACCAGCTCGGCCAGGAGGGTGATCTCTTGCAGGTCTCGGCGGGCGTTAACCCGTCCTGCCGTCACCGGTTGCTCGTCGCTGACCATCACCTCTTCGGGATCATAGACCAGCGTGGGCTCGATAAAGGTCTCCGGCGCTTCCCCGCTGCCGTGGCGGATGAGGATCGCCCCCACATTGATCAGGTAATAGAGAGCCGGCGCGTGGCGGTCGGGAGGGATCTGGGACCCATCGGCGGCGATGAGGGTGGCCCGCTGGGGGAGGGGAGGAAGAGGCTGAGGAACCGCCAGCGGTTCACCACAGGGACGGGCTCCCCGATAACCCAAGTCCCTGGCGATGGCATCCTCCACCCGCTCCTGAAGCTCTGCCAGCCGTTCGGAGAAACGGTCAAGCCGACGCCGGGCCTCCTCAACTCGACCGGAGAGCCGGATAGCCCGATCGGCCAGCACCTGGGCCAGCGCTTCCACTTGAGGAGTCACTTTGGCCAGAGCGAGGGACAAGGCGACCTCCCTTCTCCAGGCGGAGAACCCATCGGAGGGCCTTCCTACCGCCCATAAGCCAGGCGCTCGATGAGGCGGGCCGGCATCCCTCGGGCGCGCATCTTCTCCTGGGTGATCTCCACAGGGTATGGAATACGTCGGTGATCCCAGGTCATCGTCTCCGTGTCCAGGATGGCGTAGCTGGCCCTGGGATCCCCATCACGGGGTTGCCCCACACTACCAGGGTTGACGAGCGCCCGAGCCTCGCCCAGGGGCATCCGCTCCCTAAAGGGCGGCAGCAGCGTCTGACACCCTTCACCGCTGGGGGTGACGATCCGACGGAAGATGACGGGAATGTGGGTGTGGCCAATGAGGCAGTAAGGGGTGTCGAAGTAGGCGAAGTTCCGCTGAGCGATGAGGGGATCGAGGACGTATTCCCACACAGGCTGGCGAGGGCTGGCGTGGGCCAGGGTGAAGGAGTCCTGGACGAGATTGGTGGGGAGAGATTCCAGGTAAGCCCGGCTGGCCGGCGTCAGCTCCCGCTGGGTCCAGAGCACAGCGACGCGGGCATCGGTGTTGAAGCTCTGAATGTCCAGCCTCCCCAGTGCCGCCCAATCGTGATTTCCGGCCAGGCAGAGGTGGGGGAAGTCCTGCAGGCGGGCGATACATTCATTGGGATCGGGGCCGTAGCCCACCATATCCCCCAGACACCAAATGAAGTCGAACTCACCAGCAGCGTGGGCCAGGACGGCCTCAAAGGCCGCCAGGTTGGCGTGAATATCCGAGATGACCAGGTAGCGCATAGTTCCTGTCCCCAACGATGGATCGTCGCAGGCATATCATACCATATTCCCAAGCTTTTGGGTAGGGGGCAAGCCCGAACTTCGATTTCCGAAGTCTCCCCAAGACGATCTTGACCTGTAACCGTTCACCCTCCCGCAGGTTAGGCGCGTTTCCGACACGAAACCGTGCTTCCAATAGCCCATCGGGGCTGAAAGCGCCTTCGACCGGTGACCTGCGGGAAGGTAAGCTGAATAGATATGAGCGTGACCAAAAGTTGTTGAATCGCCGGGCGACTGGCAGGTTGGGTGAGTGAGGGGCACCGGCGTCTGGATGGGTCTCCTCGACCGGTTTCCGGTCAACGAATGGGGGAACGAATAAACGAAGGGGTTTGCTGCAGGACGGATGGGGCGGATGAGGGCTTCATCGTGACCGCCTGACCCAACGACCAAACGACCAAGCGACCACGATGGGTGGTTCCCCCTGGTCAGCGGGCCGGGCAACGGGCCAAGATTCCCCAACCAGGCGGGAGGGAGGGGGGCGAGGGTATGGACGAGCGCCCTCCAACCCATTTTGGTCACACCCTTTTGAATAGGCTCGAAAGGATGGGCACCCTGCAAAGTGCGGGGGCCATCCCGAGACGGGATGGCCCCCGCCCACCGAAGCCCTAGGGGGCGATCAGGCTCCCTTCAGTTGGGCGTAGCGCTCGGCCACAACCTCCCAGTTGACCACGTTCCACCAGTTGTTGACGTACTCGGCGCGACGGTTCTGGTACTTCAGGTAGTAGGCGTGCTCCCACACATCCAGACCGAGGAGGGGGGTGAAGCCATCCAAGTAGGGGCTGTCCTGATTGGGCGTGGAGTAGACGACCAACTTGCCGAAGCCGGTCAGGACCAGCCAGGCCCATCCACTGCCGAAGCGGGTCAGGGCAGCGTGAGTGAATCGTTCCTTGAAAGCCTCAAAGCTGCCGAAGGTGGCGCTGATCGCCTCGGCCAGCTCGCCGGTGGGGCTGCCACCGCCGCCAGGCCCCATCACCGTCCAGAAGAGGCTGTGGTTGGCGTGGCCGCCCCCGTTGTTGCGCACCGCTGTGCGGATCTCCTCAGGAACGCTGGGGAGGTGGCGCAGCAGGGTTTCGAGGGAGACCTCCTGCAGGTCGGGGTACTTCTCCAAGGCGGCGTTGAGTTTGCTCACGTAGCCGTTGTGATGCTTGGTGTGGTGAATGCGCATCGTCTGCTCGTCAATGTAGGGTTCCAGAGCATCGTAGGCATAGGGCAGTTCAGGAAGTTGGTGGGCCATCGGGGTACTCCTTTCTGTCATCTTGACGGTTCCAACATCGGTCGTGAGGGGATTGGGAGAACTCGGTCAACCAGGTGCCTGGCCCGATAGGTGGACCAGCGCATCCACGATCTCACCGACATCGGGCACCTGGAGAATCTCGTTCTGCTGAATGTGGGCGATCCGGCCCTCGGCGTCTATGACGAAAGTGGTGCGGGCGGCGATCCCTTTGTCTTCCAGGTAGACACCGTACTTTCGCGCGACCTCACCCTTGGGGTGGAAGTCGGCCAGGAGCGGATAGGTGATGCCCATCTTCTGGGCGAAGGCCCTGTGGGCCCAGACGCTGTCCACGCTGATGCCGAGGACCTGGGCGTCCAGAGCGTTCAGCCGGCTCATATCTTCGACGAAGCAGGCGTGTTCCTGGCTGCAGACAGGGCTGAAGTCGAGGGGGTAAAAGGCCAGAACCACGGGCCGACCTCGGAGGTCGCTCAACCGATAGGTCTGGTCGTCATGGCCTGGAAGGGTGAAATCGGGGGCAGGATCGCCCACCTTGAGGGTTGTCATCTTGACCTCCTGATGCGCAGAATTATCCAATTCAGACCTACTTTTCAGAAAAAGACCTCTAAAAAAACCTGACTGGGTGGCCTTGCTTTGGCTCGGATTATACTCCAGAACTCCCAAAGAGGCAAGAGGATTGAGTGACCGGTGATTACCCATATCTTTGGAGATAGGGAGACGAGCCGGCCACGAATGGGGCACGAATACACGAATTAAGGACCGCCCCATTCGTGAGAAATTCGTGGACGGCCTGCTACGGACCACTCTCTCGCTCACTTGTGGGTAATTAACAGAACCAGAGGGACAGGCTTGCCAAGGGGCTACTTTTATGCTAAAGTACTGTAGGGGGTCGAATCCACGGATGGGGGCTGACAAGGTCCAAAACGTCCGTTGAGGCTGTACATCCTTGAAGAGCAGTGGAGCGATGGGGGAGAAGATCCTAATCGTAGACGATGACCTAGAGAGTTTGAAGCTGATCGGCCTGATGCTCCAGCGCCGGGGGTATCAGATCAGCGCCGCCCAGTCGGGTGCCCAGGCTCTAGTCAAGGCCAGTGAGGAGAAGCCCGACCTGATCATCCTGGACGTGATGATGCCCGATATGGACGGCTACGAAGTTTGTCGCCGCCTGCGGGCTAACCCTGCCACAGCCGACCTGCCCGTCATTATGTTCACCGCCAAGACGCTGGTGAAGGACAAGGTCGCCGGTTTTCAGGCCGGTGCCGACGATTACCTGACCAAGCCTATCCATCCCACAGAACTGGCCTCCCGCGTGGAGAAGGTACTGCTGCGCACGGCCCACACGCGGGCTGAGGCTCGACGGGCCTCCTCGCGGGCCTGGATCGTCTCCTTCCTGGGGGTCAAAGGAGGGGTGGGAACCACGACCACGGCGGTGAATGTGGCGGTCTCTCTGGCCCAGCGTCAGGCCCAGGACGAGCGCCAGCAGGTGGTGCTGGCCGATATGCCCTGGAGCATGGGCAATGTGGCCCTGCTGCTAGGGCTCACCCCTCATCAGGGCGGGCTCTCCGGCCTGCTCACCCGTCGGGCCGGCGAGCTGACCCGCCTGGCCGTCCAGCGGCAGATGGTCACCCACAGCAGCGGCCTCCAGGTCCTGCCCAGCCCCATCGAGCCCATTGACCGGGAAGGCCCCCTCCTGGAGAGCACCCTGTACGCCGTCTTCGAGCATCTGGCCACCGAGGCGGATTTCCTGCTCCTGGACCTGGGAAGCGGCCTGAACGAAGTGCAGCGCCATCTGGTTGAGCGCAGCGACCGGCTCTTCATCCTCGTGGAGCCGCAGCGCATCGCGATGGCGATGGCCCAGGCGCTCCTGACCGACCTAGAATCCCTTCTACCACTGGAACGGGTGCAGGTCATCCTGTTTCAGCGTTACGCTGCTACTGCGTTGAGCCCTGAGACGGTGGAGAACCTGCTGGGATGCCCCGTTGTCGGCCTGATTCCGGCCGCCCCGGAACTCGCTTTCCAGGCCGCCGAACAGGGCATTCCCGTCGTGATGTTTCAGCCTGACAGTCCGCTGGCGGTTCAGTTCCGCCAGCTGGCCGACCATATCGCGGCCAACGTCCCCTAGGCGCAGAGCTTCCCCCCGTGGGAACCGACTTGAGCAACGAGGATCCACCCAGAGACCACCCTTGGAGACCAGCATGCAGGTCCGTGCCGATCGCCACCACCGTTGGGACGTGACACCAGAGGAGGCAAAGGCGATTCAGAACCGCCTCCGGCGCCAAGTCATCGTCACCGGCCCCGACAGCCCCCCCCGAACGATTGCCGGCGTTGACGTCAGCTTCCCCAAGAAGTCGTCTCCCACACCCATCGCCAGGGCCGCCATCGTCCTCCTGAGCTTCCCCGACCTGGTCCCATTGGCCCAGACGGTGGTGGATGTGCCGGTCACCTTTCCCTACATCCCCGGATTGCTGGCCTTCCGAGAGGGGCCAGCCATCCTGGCAGCGTTGGAGGAGCTGGACGAGACGCCGGACCTGATGATCTTTGACGGCCATGGGCTGGCCCACCCTCGCCGGATGGGGATCGCCACCCATATGGGCCTCCTGCTGGACCTCCCCGCCATTGGCTGCGCCAAGAGCCGGCTCTGCGGTTACTACGAGGAGCCGGGGCCGGAGCGGGGCGATCGGAGCCCCCTGCTAGAGGGTGAAGAGGTGATCGGGATGGTGGTGCGCAGCCGGACAGGCGTGAGCCCCATCTTCGTCTCCATCGGCCATCGGGTCAGCTTGGAGTCGGCGGTGGAGATCGTGCTGCGCTGCTGCACGAAGTACCGACTGCCGGAGCCCACCCGCCTGGCCCATCAGGCGGCGGCGGGGGTGCAGGTGGTGCCCTCAGCCCACCAGCCGGGCCTCTTCTGACAGCCACCGGTCAGCAGGGTGTGGTGTGGACAAGGGAGTGACCCCCCTGTGATGCCAGACGCGGGTAGAGACCTGGAAGCGAAGATCGAGCGGGCGGCCGAGCTACTACGTCAAGCCCGCCGTGTGGTAGCCCTGACCGGAGCCGGGATCAGCACCCCCTCGGGCATCCCCGACTTCCGCAGCCCGAAGTCGGGCCTGTGGGAGCAGGTGGATCCGATGGAGGTGGCGACCATCTACGCCTTTCGACGCCACCCGGAGCGCTTCTTCCGCTGGGTACAGCCGCTGGTCCGCCTCATCCTCGAGGCCCGTCCCAATCCGGCCCACCGGGCTCTGGCCTGGCTGGAAGAGGTGGGCCTGCTGAAGGCGGTAATCACGCAGAACATTGACGGGCTACACCAGCGGGCCGGTTCCCAGACCGTCTACGAAATCCACGGTCACATCCGAGAAGCCACCTGCCTCCAGTGCTACGTCCCGACGCCCACCGACAGCCTCCTGGAGCAGGTCCTTCTGGAGGGGAAAGTTCCCCGCTGCCCCATCTGCGGCGGTGTGCTCAAGCCCAACGTGATCCTCTTCGGCGAGCAACTGCCGGTGCGGGAGATGATCGCCGCCCAACAGGCCGTCCGCGCCAGCGATCTGATGCTGGTGGCCGGCTCCTCCTTGGAGGTCGCGCCGGCCGGTGACTTGCCTCTCCTGGCCCTGGAGCACGGTGCCCGCCTGATCCTGATCAACCTGGGCACCACCTACCTGGACCAGATCGCCCACGTAGTGATCCACGCCGACGTGGCCTACGTGCTTCCCCGCCTCGTCGCCCTCCTGGGGTTGGAACGGCAGCAAGAGTCCAGATAAGATGGGAGAGAACGTGCTGGACGAGCAAACTGCTTCCCGAATCGCCTCCTATGAGCGCCTCCTGGAGATCAGCCGCAGCCTCAGCGCCACACTGGATCTGACGCTGTTGCTGGACCAGATCGTCGAGGCGGCCCGTCAGTTGACCCGCAGCCAAGCCAGCTCCATCTTGCTGGTGGACAAGCGGAGCGGGGACCTCTACTTCGAGGCGGCTGTCGGGCCGGGCAGCGAGGCGATCCAGCGGGTGGCCGTCCCCCTCAACGGCAGCGTCGCCGGCTGGGTCGTCCGCCACGGTGAGCCCTTGGTGATTCACGACGCCCAACAGGACCCCCGCTTCTTCGCCCAGGCGGACAAGGTCAGTTCGGTCACCACCCGTCAGCTCCTGGCCGTCCCCCTAAAGTTCAAGGATCAGGTCATTGGCGTGTTGGAGGCGGTGAACAAAGAGGGGGAGGAAGAGACCTTCACCGACGAAGACGTTAGCATCCTGACCACCCTGGCAGCCCAGGCGGCTGTGGCCATCGAGAACGCCCGGCTCTTCCAACAGTCGGACCTTATCTCGGAGATGGTCCACGAGATGCGCACCCCCCTAACGGCCATCGTCGCCTACGCCGACCTGCTCCTCAGCGACCGCATCACCGAGGCCCAGAAGGCCCAGTTCGTCGAGACGATCCGCCAGGAAGCCCAGCGGCTGACGCGGATGACCAACGAGTTCCTGGACCTGGCCCGGCTGGCTTCGGGGCGAGCCCACCTGGCGCGATCACCGGTCAGCCTCCCCAGCCTCATCCAGACCGCCGTCAACGTGGTCCGCCCCCAGGCCGAGGAGAAGCAAGTGCGGATCTCCCTCCACCTGCCCGAGGAGCTGCCCACCCTCATCGGCGACCCTCAGCGGCTCCATCAGGTCATGCTCAACCTGCTGAGCAACGCCATCAAGTAC
>WFUY01000282.1 GCA_015484715.1 Thermoflexales bacterium
GCTTTAGGCCGTGGGGGAAACCTGCGGGGGGGTCCTGGGGGAGGTGAGGAGCGAACCCCGATGCCGATGAAGGGAGGCGAGGATGCCCGACCGCCGGCTGCTCTGGTTGCCGGTGGCCCTTTTGATGGGCGGGGCGCTGGCGGTGGTCCTGGGAGCTGTGTTGGCGCGGGCCTCCCAGGCCGTTCACCCGCTGAGCCCGGCCATCGCGCCGGGCGATGTGGTCATCAACGAAGTGGCCTGGATGGGCACGACGGCCAGTGCCGCCGACGAGTGGATCGAGCTCTACAACACCACCGATCAGGCCATTACTCTGACCGGGTGGACGCTTTACTCCAGCGATGGCGGTCCCAACATCGCCCTGGGCGGGGTGATCCCGGCCCACGGTTACTATTTGATCGAGCGCACTGACGACAACGCGGTTTCCGATGTTCCCGCGGACTGGACGGGCAGCTTTGGCAGTGGCCTCTCCAACGCGGGTGAGATCCTGACCCTGACCGCGCCGGGAAGCGTCGTGGTGGACACGGCCAACGGTGATGGGGGAGCGTGGCCGGCCGGTACCAGCAGCCCCCGCGCCACGATGGAGCGGATAGACCCGACGGCCCCCGATGCCGATGAGAACTGGGGCACGAACACCGGCCTGATCCGCAATGGGCTGAATGCCGACGGAGGACCTATCACCGGGACACCCAAGGCGCGGAACTCCCGCTTCTGGCCCGATTTGGTTGTGGAGAAGAGGGGGGCGGCTACCGTCCAGCCGGGTGGGGAGATCACTTACTCCCTGAGCGTCCATAACGGCGGTCCGATGACGGCCTCGACGGTCTACCTGACCGACCGCCTGCCGGCCGCAGTGGGGTTCGTGACGTATACGGGAGAGGGGCTCTTTCAGCAAGTGGCTCCAGATACATTGGTCTGGACGTTGGGGGCGATGGAGCCGGGCGGTAGGCGGATCATCACCCTTACGGGCCGGGTGGCTTTCACCGCTTCGGGCACCCTGGTCAATCACCTCCAGGCCACGATGCCGGGGACGGAGACCATGGTGGGCAACAACGTCGCCCAATGGGAGAGTTCAGTGGTGGCGGGTGGGACCCAGGGAGCGCAGGTGAAGATTGCGGCCCTTCTCTACGACGGGTATGTGGCCAGCGATTCCGACGAAGCCCTGCAGATCGTTAACACCGGAGATGTGACCATCACACTGGCGGGCTGGCAGATTGGCAAGGAAGGGAGTGCGTCTCGGGTGAGCTTCACCCTGACGCTCCCGCCGGGGGCCTTCCGCTGGATCGCCCGAGACGGCGAAGCTTTCCGCGCCAGCTTTGGCTTCCTGCCCGATGTGGGGCCGGGGGACTGGCAGGGCTCCTGGCCGGTCTTCGCCAACGACGGCGATGCCGTCTTCCTCTTCGATTCCCACGGCTCGGCCACCGACACCCTGGTCTACGGTGCCGGGCCGACGACGGTGGCCGGGTGGTCGGGGGAGGCCATACAGCCCTATGGTTTGACCGGGGAAACGGGGCAGCTTCTCTACCGCAAGCTGGACGAGGCCACGGGGCTGCCGGTGCCGGACACGGGCACGGCGAGAGACTGGGCCCAGGACCCTAGCGACCCCTGGCTGGGGCGGCGGGTGCGCTACCCCGGCTGGGACCTCGGGCGCTTCTTCTTCCCTTTAATCGTGACCGAGGCGGCGACGATCACCGTCGCCATCGCCCCGGACACCAGCTTTGCGGTGGTCAGCGCGGCCCTGGCCTCGGCTCAGAGTAGTCTGGAGATCGCCTCTTACACCTTCGAGAACCCGATGCTGGGCCGGGTGTTGAGCGACCGGGCTGCCTCCGGCGTCGAGGTCCGGCTCCTGCTGGAGGGCGGCCCGGTGGGAGGGGTCCAAGACGCCGAGCGGTGGGTCTGCCAGCAACTGGAGCAGGCCGGCGGCGGGAAGAGCCATTGCTGGTTTATGGACAACGGCCAGGGCGTTGCCGATGCCCACGCCCGCTACCAGAACCACCATGCCAAGTACGCCATCATTGACGGCCGGCGACTGCTCATCGGCACGGAGAACTTTGGGCCTGGGGGCATGCCCTTTGACGACAAGAGCGACGGCACAGCGGGCAATCGGGGGGTCATCTTGCTCATCGAAGGTGCTCCGTCGCTCGTAGGCCGGATGCAGCAACTCTTCGAGGCCGATCTGGATCTGACCCATCAGGACATCTTCACCTGGACTGCGGGCCACGCGGTCTACGGCCGTCCGCCGGTTGGCTACCGTCCTATCACCGCCTCAGGTGGTACGACCTACACCCTCCACTTCACATCCCCCTTCGTCGTTCAAGGGACCTTCCCCTTTCAACTCCACACGGCTCCTGAAAGCGGGCTGAGGCGTTCCGATGGCCTGTTCGCCTTGCTAGCCCAGGCCGGCTCGGGGGACGTGGTACGGGTGGAACAGCTCTACGAGCATCGGACCTGGGGAGAGGCGCCCAATCTCCGCTTGCAAGCTTACATCTCGGCGGCCTTGCGTGGGGCCGACGTCCGCCTGCTGTTGAACCAGGGAACCTTCGGGGCCGGAGGGGTGAGCCTGGACAACCTGAGCACCGTCACCTACGTGAACCGGCTGGCAGCCGAGAAGGGGCTGACGTTGGTGGCCCGTCTGGGGGATCCGACCGCCTGGGGGATCCACAACAAGATGGTGCTGGCCCGGATCGGTGGGCGAGGGTACCTCTTCCTGGGCAGCCTCAACGGCAGCGAGGTCTCGTACAAAGCCAATCGCGAAGTGGGGCTTCTCATTCAATCGGATGCCCTCTACGAGTACTTGGTGCGGCTCTTCGACCTGGACTGGCAGCTTTCCTCTCCTGTCTTCCTGCCGCTGGTGGTGCGTGATTACACAGCGCCGGCCGACTACCCTCTCATCAGTGAGGTGGTTTACGACGGAGTGGGGCTGGACCCTTACGGCGAGTGGGTGGAGCTCCACAATCCGACGGGGGAGGGCTGGGACCTGTCCGGCTGGTATCTGGGGGA
>WFUY01000283.1 GCA_015484715.1 Thermoflexales bacterium
GGGGGAAGCTTCCCAAGACCCTCCTCCCCTGGTATTGCCGGAGACCGCCCTGTTGTCGGCCGGGGAGGCGACACCGGGTCCAACGGCAACGCCTCCTCCCACGCCCGACCCGGCCTCGCTCATTCCCGTGCGCTTGGTGATCCCCGCCATCAACCTGGATGCGCCGGTGGTGCCGGTGGGGTGGGAGACCAAGGAGGTGGATGGGCAATTGGTCAGCGCGTGGATCGTGCCCAACGCCCGCGAGGCCGGCTGGCACAAGACCTCTGCGCTGCCGGGAGAACCGGGCAACACGGTGCTCAACGGACACCACAACATCTACGGAGAGGTCTTCCGCGACCTGGTGGAACTGGAGCCGGGTGATGAGATCTACCTCTACACCGGTCAGCAGGTCTACCGCTATCAGGTGACAGAGCGCCACATCCTGAAGGAGAAGGGCGAGCCCATCGAGGTCCGCATCCAGAACGCCCAGTGGATTATGCCCACGGACGATGAGCGTCTGACGCTGGTCACCTGCTGGCCCTACACCAGCAACACCCACCGCCTCATCGTCGTTGCCCGCCCGGCCCCGGACAACGGATCGGACCGATCGGAAGCGGAGAGGATGCCACCCCAATGAACCTGCTGAACTTTCCCCCTATTCTGCAGCTGCGTCGCAACCACGCCCTGGAGCACGCGACCATCCACCTGTTGACCGAGAGGGGTTACGCCATCCGGGTGGTGGGACGGGCGGCCTTCAACGGTTTCTACCTCTACGGTGACCTGGAGACCGAGCAGGTCCGTGCAGCAGCCCAGGAAGCGTTGGAACGGCTGCGCCGGGGGGAACACAGCCTGGCCGTGCATCCCAACTGCGGCACCAATCTGGTGACGGCCGGTACGATGGCCGGCCTGGCAGCCGTCCTGGCGGTAGGACATCGCCCCCGCGACCGCTGGGAGCGGCTGCCCAACGTGCTGCTGGCGGCTACGGCCGCTCTGGTCCTGGCCCGCCCTCTGGGCTCCCTCCTCCAAGCCCGGGTGACGACGATGGCCGACCTGGGCTCGATGGTCATCCGGGGCGTTCACCGCGAGAAGCGGGGAAACCTCGTGATCCACTTCGTGGAGACGGGACCGGCGTGAGTTCTCAAGAGCACAGTGACCCCACACCCCCTCCCCCCCGCGTCTACATCTTCCACGGCGAGGACGAACTGAGCTGCAGCGAAGCTCTGATCAGTCTGCGCCAGCGTCTGGGTCCTCCCGAAATGGCCGCCCTCAACACCTCGGTGCTCGATGGTCGCTCGGTGACGGTGGGCCAGATTCAGGACGCCTGCGATACAGTGCCCTTCCTCTCTGACCGCCGGCTGGTGATCGTGGAGGGGCTCTTGAGTCGGCTCACCGCCGTCCGCCAGAAAGAGGTCCAAGCCCTCTCCGCCTACCTGGATCGGCTGCCGGAGACGACCCGCTTGGTCTTCGTCGAGCGGGGCACCCTTGGCGACGACCACCCCATCCTGAAGAAGGTCCGGCAACACCCCCACGGCTACATCAAGCGGTTCACCCCTCCCCACCGGCTGGAGGGCTGGATCGTGCAGCGGGTGAAACGCAAAGGGGGCGCGATCACCCCTCAGGCCGCTTCCGCCCTGGCCGAAGCCGTCGGCCCCGACCTGCGGCAGTTGGATCAGGAACTGGAGAAGCTGATGGCCTACGCAGGGGTGGGGGAGGCCATCCAGCCGGAGGACGTGGAACGGTTGGTCTCGGCAGCCCGAGAGGCCAACATCTTCGCCATGGTGGATGCCCTGGGGCGACGGGATGGGGAGAAGGCCGCCCGACTGCTCCACCGATTGCTGGAAGAGGGGCAGCATCCCTTGGCCCTGCTGGCGATGATCGTCCGGCAGTTCCGGCTGCTCATCCAGGTCAAGGAACTGACCGGGGCGGGAGCGCGGACAGAGGCCATCGCCCGGCGGTTGCGGCTTCATCCTTTCGTCGCCCGCAAGCTCTACGCCCAAGCGCAGAACTTCTCCACGGCCCAACTGGAACGGATCTACCGCTACCTGCTAGAGACCGACCTGGCGATCAAGACGGGGGAGATGGCCGACGTGGTGGCCCTGGACCTGCTGATCGCCGGCCTGGCCCCGCCTCCCGATCCCGCCGGCCCCTAGCCAGCAACGATAGTGAACCGCTTGCGGAACTGAAGTCGGGTCCCCAGGAAGACCTGCACCTCGTACTCCCCGGGGCGATACCCGTCGGGCGGCACGAAGTAGAGGTAACCCCGCCCCGCCACATCCCAACTCCAGAGGGTCGTCTCTCCCCCCAGGTAGACGTTGTCCCGATACCAAGCATGGGTCCAGGGGACATTCTTGGGGATCCCCTGCCAGGTGAAGAAGACGTAGATGCGATGGGTCCCGGCGGCAAAGCTCTCTCCAGGCTCCACAGGATTGCCCGCTTCGTCCACCCCTAGGGCCAGCGTCTCAAAGATGATACGGGCATCGGCCGGAGGAGGCACGGCCGAGGGGAGCGGGGAACGGGCCGACTGGGGCAACTGGGCGGTCGGGGTAAAGGTGGGGA
>WFUY01000284.1 GCA_015484715.1 Thermoflexales bacterium
GGATGAGCAGCAGGAAAGCGATGGCATCCCGGGGCAGGACGAAGCCGACGGTGGCGATGAGGAAGGTCTCGGCCAGGGCCAGCAGCAAGCTGGCGATCACCGTCCCCTGGAGGCTCCCCATCCCGCCCAGGACGATGATGACGAAGGCCTTGTAGGAGGGAACGTCGCCCATCGTGGCGAAGACCTGGTTGTAGTAGACGCCGACGAGGACGCCGGCCGCCCCCGCCAGCGCCGACCCCAGCAGGAAGTTGAGGGCGATGACCCGGTTGATGTTGACCCCCAGCGCGGCGGCCATCTACCGGTCCTGGGCGGCCGCCCGCCAGCCCAGCCCCAACCGGGTGCGGGTCATCACCAGGTAGACGAAGGCGAGGAAGGCGGCGGCCAGGAGGATGATGAGCAAGCCGGTGGCCGGCAGGTCGAACCAGGGCGTCCGCCAGCCGGGGAGCCCGCTCCGGGCCGGGAAATCCTGGATGTACGGCCCCAGCAGGTAGGGCTTCTGCAACAGGTCCTGGGCCATAATGAAGAGGCCGATGCTGGTGATCAGGGGAACGATGCGGGGGGCGTCCAGCATCCGCCGGTAGACGCCCGTGTAGATGAGGACGCCCACCCCACTGCTGACCGCCATCGCCACGACCAGGGCGAGCCAGAAGTTCCCCGTGGCGTTGAAGACCCCCAGCCCCACGGCGGCCCCGATGGTGTAGACGGCGGCGTGGGCGATGTGCAGGATCTTGAGGATGCCGTAGACCATCGTCAGGCCGGTGGCGATGAGGGCGTAGGTGCTGCCCAGGACGAGGGCGTTGACCAGGTTTTGGGTGACCATAGGCGCTTGGCTTCGCTGTTGGGGGCCCGGACCGGTCGAGGTGGGGGCAGGCTCCAGACCTGCCCCCACCAGGTCAGGGGATGGGGAACCGGGCTACCAGGGCGGCGTGATCAGCTCGGGGTCGGTGAACTCGGCGAAGAAGTGGAAGGCCCCGTCGCGCACGATCTGGCTGCCGATGGGGCGCACCACCTCCCGGCCCGGCGTGTAGCGCAGGATGGGGCCGGTCACCGCCTGATCGAAGTTCTCGATGCCGGCGATGGCCTCGACGATCTTCTGGGGATCGGTCCCGCCCTTCTCGATGGCGTAGGCCAGCACCTGCACGGCGTCGAAGGCGGACGCGCCCACCATGTCGGCGTCGAGGTTGTAAGCCTTCTTGTACTCGCTGAGGAACTTCTGGACGATCTCCCGATCGCTGTCCCGGTTCAGGTCGGTGACGATGATGACGCCCTCGGCCGCATCACCGGCCAACTCGATGAACTTGGGCGAGTCGTACCCCTCCTGCCCGACGATCTGGGCGGTCACGCCGGCCTCCTTGGCCTGCCGCACCAGGTTGGCCGCCTCGGCGTAGTAAGCGGTAGCCCAGATGACGTCGGGGTTGGCCTCCTTGATCTTCTCCAGCAGGGGGCGGAAGTCGGTCTCCCCCAGGGGGTACTTCTCCTCCAGGACGATCTCGACCCCCTTGGGAATGGCGTAGGCCTTGAAGCCCTCGGTGAGGGCGCGACCGAAGTCGTTGTCAATGGTCAGGATGGCGACCCGTTTGGCCCCCAGCTTGTCCACCACCAGCGCACCGCCGGCCCGCCCCTCCACGTCGGCCAGAGCGCCCACGCGGAAGATCATGTCCCCCGTCTTGGTGATGTCGGGGTGGACGGCGTAGGCGGAGATCATCGGAACGCCGGCCTCCTGGAAGACGGCCGCGGCCGCCCGGGTGGCCCCGCTGTAGGAGCCGCTGATGGCCGCCACCACCTTGTCCTGCTCGATCAGCTTGTGGGCCACGCTGACCGCCTGGTCGGGCTTGGCGGCATCGTCGTAGTGGATCAGTTCGATCTTCTTGCCGTTGATGCCGCCGGCCTCGTTGATGAACTTGACCGCCAGCTCGGCGGCGTGGAGGGCGCTCGTGCCGTCCGCAGCGGCAAAGCCGGTCGTCGGCGAGAAGATGCCGATCTTGATGGTCGCGGGCTCCTTCTTGCCACAACCGGCCAGCCCACCCAGGACCAGCGAGAGCACGATCAGGAGAACCCAAAGACGAGAGATGGGGCGCATAGTGTACTCCTCCTTCTGTGTATGGCGTTCACGGGTTACCCGTTGCCTGTCGCGGGGGTTGATCCCCGATCCCCCAAGGGGGCGATCTCGGCCACGAAGCGGTAGCGGTCCCCCCGGAAGAGTTGGCGAAGCCAGACGGCCGGCCGCAACCCGGTCGTGTAGGTCAGCCGGTCCACCAGGAAGGCCGGCGTGCCCGGCTCCGCCTCCAGCAGTTCGGCCTCCGGCCCCTCCAGCACGACCACCTCGATGGTGTAGCTGGCCTTGAGCAGGGGCAGCCGGTACTTGTGCAGGAGCAGGTCGTGGATGGACTGGGTCTCCACGTCCTCCTCCAGGAGCTGGGGGCAGAGCTCCAGGGCCAGGGTACGGCTCTCGTGGGCGATGGGGAGGTCGTCAATCAGCCGCAGGCGGACGATCTCGATGACGGGGTGGCCGGGAGGGATCCCCAGGCGCTGGGCCGCTTCGGGCGTGGCCGGCATCTGGGCCTGACGGATGACCCGGTTGGTGAGGCGGCGACCGGCCCTGCGAGCCTCCTCCCAGATGGAGCCCAGCCGGAAGGAGACCTCATCCAGCGGGGGGGAGGCGACGAAGGTCCCCTTGCCCTGGACGCGGTAGAGCACCCCCTCCTCGACCAGCCCCCGGATCGCCCGCTCCACCGTCCCCCGGCTGACGCCGAACTCCCGGCAGAGCTGGGCCTCCGAGGGGATGCGCTGGTGGGGCAGGTACTCCCCCCGGGCGATCCGCTCCCGCAGGACAGCGCGGATGCGGTGGTAGCGGGGAGGCGAGAAGGTCTCGGTCATCGGCGTGTCCGCTCGCTACACCTCGTAGACCAGGTCCAGGAACTCCTTTGGGTGTCGGCCGAGGAAGCACAGCCGAACAGAAGTTGTCTAGACAACTACACAACTATTCTACCGCAAAACAGGGGGGGCTGTCAAGGGAGAATCTCGCGGTGATTACCCACAAGGGAGCAAGAGAGTGGTCCGTAGCAGACCGTCCACGAATTTCTCACCGCTGCACGAATGAGGCGGTCCTTAATTCGTGTATTCGTGCCCCCTTCGTGGACGGCTCGTCTCCCTATCTCCAAAGATATGGGTAATCACCGG
Source organism: Thermoflexales bacterium (assembly GCA_015484715.1). Classification (GTDB taxonomy): domain Bacteria; phylum Chloroflexota; class Anaerolineae; order S140-20; family S140-20; genus S140-20. Next base: position 3,181 of record WFUY01000284.1, read on the forward strand.
GCTTGACGGCCCCTGAGCCTTCGGGTACAATCCGAGAAGGGAAGCCCCTTTGGAACCAGGAGGATGACGATGCACCGGACCGCCGAGTACGACACCTTTGCCGACATCTACGATGTCTGGGTAGAGATGGCCCCCTCCGCCCATCGGGCCCTCCCCTTCTACGTGGAAGCCTACCTGAGCAGCGACGACCCCGTGGTCGAGCTGGGCGTGGGCAACGGCCGCATCGCCCTGGAGGCGGCCCGGCAGGGGAAGGCCATCGTCGGCGTGGACGCCTCGGCGGAGATGCTCCGGCGCTGCCGGGAGCGGGCGGAGGCGCTGGGGGTGGCCGATCGCCTCACCCTCATCCAGGCCGATTTCCGCGACTTCCAACTGCCTGAGCCGGCCTGGCTCATCGCCATCCCCTTCCACACCATCGGCCACCTGGTGACGCCGGAGGCGAAGCGGGAGGGGCTGCGCCACATCTACAGCCAACTGGCCCCCGGCGGGCGGCTCATCCTCGATCACTTCATCTTCCGGCCCGAGATCGCCCGTCAACACCAGGCGCCCAGCCTGCGGACCGAGTACACCGACCCCCAGACGGGCCATGACGTGCTGCTCTGGGTGCTGACCCGCTACAACTTCGAGACCCAGGCGATGCGGATCCTCGCCTGGACCGACGAACTGGACGATGAAGGCGTCCTGATCCGCCGTCGGTACCGGCGCTTGAGCTTCAGTTGGATCGAGCCCGACCAGATGCGGACCCTGCTGGAGGAGGCAGGGTTCGAGATCGAGGCCCTGTACGGCGACTTCGACCGCAGCCCCCTCACCGAGACCTCGCCGGAGCAGGTCTGGATTGTCCGTCGGCCCGAGCGCCCGTGACGCCCGCGGGCTCCCGTGAGCCCTATGAGCCCCCCACGATGCGCCCTGACGAGCGTTCCCATCCACCTCCTCGGAGAGGAGCAGGTGCTTTAGAGCCCGGCAGCGCGGGGGACCCCAGGGTGGTCGGCGGCGGCCGACGGCAGCGCTTCCCCTCGATGCCCCTGCGCTATACCTTCCTGGGGCTGTCCATCCTGGTGGCGGTCGGGCTGCTGGCCGCTTGGTGGCTGGGATTTTCCACCTACATTCCCCTCCTCTCCCTGATCGTCGGCGTGGCGCTGGCGATCAACGTCGGGGGCGTCCTGCTGGTGCGCCGGGGGGTGCATCCCCGGCTGGTCAACTGGGGGGTGCGCCTGAGCAACCTGGCCCTGCTCACGGTCGGCATCCACCTCTCCGGCGGCCTCACCAGCCCCTTCATCTTCCTCTACACCGAGGACCTCCTCTCGGCCAGCGTGCGGGATGGCCGGCGGGGGGCCCGCCAGGGCTGGATGCTGGTCACGCTGGCTCTCCTCGTCCTCACCCTCCTCTCCTACCCCATCACCCTGGAGCACCTGGTGCGCTTCGGGGCCGCCGTGGGAGCGCTCACCCTGGTAGCCCTCCTGGTGGGGGAGGCAGGCCAGCAGCGACTGGCGATTCAGGAGGCGCTGGCTCGACGAACCGAGGAGGCCCGCCGGCGGGCGGAACAGGCAGAAGCCCTCTACCACGCCACCCAAGCCCTGGGGGCCAGCCTGGACCTGCAGACGGTGCTCCAGGAGGTGCTGGGGCGGGCGGTGCGGCTGCTCCAGCTCTCCCGAGGGGGGATCATCCTCCTGGACGAGGATGGGGAGCACTGGTACCACACCGACGCCCTGTGGGGATACGAAGGCATCCTGGCCCGGCGAATCCGGGAAACGCGGGGCACGGTGAGCGGGCTGGGGCAGTTGGGCGAACAGCTCTGGCATCGCCGGCAGGTGGTCACCGTGCCGGACGTGGCCCGCCACCCGGACCTGGGGCCGGCCGTCGCCGAAGCGCTGGAGATGGGCGCCCTGCTCCTCGTCCCCCTCGTCGTCCACGACCGGGTGATCGGGGTGATGCAGATGTCCGACGTCCGTCCCCGCCCCTTCACCGACGAAGAGAAGCGGCTGGCGCTGACCTTTGCCGGTCAGGCGGCCATCGCCATCGAGAACGCCCGCCTCTACGCCGAGTTGGAGGAGCGGGCCCGCCAACTGGCCGCCGCCTACCAGGAACTGCAGGAACTGGATCGGCGCAAGACCGAGTTCATCCAGAACGTCACCCATGAACTGCGCACGCCCCTCGCCTTCATCCGGGGGTACGTCGAACTGCTGCGGGATGGGGGGCTGGGGGAGTTGACGCCGGAGCAGCAGGAGAAGCTCTCCATCGTGGCGGCCAAGGTGCAGCTCCTGGCCAACCTGGTACGGGACATCGTCTCCCTCCAGCGGGGTGCACCCCGTCCCGACGAGATGCACGAGGTCTCCCTGGTGGAGATCGCCCGCCACGCCATCGCCTCGGCTGAGGCGATGGCCCGGGAGGTGGGCATCACGCTCCGCCTGGAGGTATCGGACCACCTGCCCAAGGTCCAGGCCGACCCCGGTCGCATCGAGGAGGTCTTCGACAACCTCCTGAGCAACGCCATCAAGTTCAGCCCCGACGGCGGAGCCATCACCGTGCGCATCTGGAGGGAGGAAGGGAAGCTGATCACGGCGGTCGCCGACCAGGGCATCGGCATTCCCCCTGAAGAGCACGAGCGCATCTTCGAGCGCTTCTACCAGGTGGACGGCTCCAGCACTCGGCGTTTCGGGGGTACGGGGCTGGGCCTGGCCATCGTCAAAGAGGTGGTGGAAGGCCACGGCGGCGAGGTCTGGGTGGAGAGCGCCCCAGGGCGGGGGAGCACCTTCTACTTCACCCTACCGCTGGCCGCGCCTCTGACCGACACCGGGAGCACCCAACGGAGGAAGGCCACACGCTGATGCCGGTGCCGGTGATTCATCAGACCACGCCCCCTTGACACCCACCCAAGCCGGGCTATAATGGCGGTATGGCCGATGAGTATGGGGAACTCCTCATCCGCGTCCGCCCCTGGGACGCCACGATAGACGCCTACCCGGTCGAGGCCAGACTGGACGACGGCAGCTTCTTCGCCGGAGGCCGGCTGCGCCTCGACCGGCAGGCCCTGTTGCGGGCCGAAACCGACCCCCAAGCCTACGGCCTCGAGCTCTTCTACGCCCTCTTCGACGGCCCCATCCGCCGTGCCTACGACAAGGCCACCGGCCGCGCCGAGGCCCTCACCGGAGGCCGCCTCCGGGTGCGCCTCTGGATTGACCAAGGGGCCGCCGAACTCCACGCCATCCCTTGGGAGCGGCTCTACCACCTCCACCGAGGCCAGCCTGTCCCCCTCGCCGCCTCCATCCTCACCCCCTTCTCCCGCTACGTCGGGCTCGAGATCCCCGAGCCCGAGCCCCTCGCCGAACGCCCCATCCGCCTGCTCATCGCCATCGCCAGCCCCCAGGACCTGCCCCCCGGCCTCAGTCCCATCCCCGTGGAGCGGGAGGTGGAAAACCTGCACCAGGCCCTGGGGAACCTGCGCCGGGCCGAGCAGATCCAGGTGACGCTGATGCCCGGCTGGCGCGGGCTTCCGGCTCCGCTCCGGACCCAACTGGAGAAGGAGGGCTACCGGATCCTCGACGGCCCCACCGGCCTGGACCAGATCGTCCGCCACCTGCCCCACTGCCA
>WFUY01000285.1 GCA_015484715.1 Thermoflexales bacterium
AGCTGGGACACCTTCAGACGCTGCCGCTGGCCGTTGCCCACGTCCTCTGGCTGTGGCGACACGGACCGGCGTCGAGGCCGCGTCCGCTGGGAAAGCGGCTGGTGCGCCTCGCCGCCGCTCTCCTCGTCCACCAGGCGGCCTGGGAACTGGCCGCCGAGAGCTACGTGGCGGGCCGGGCCGGTCGAAGCTACCGGCGTCTGTACCGCAGACCCCCCAACCCGTTTCTGCTCCTCTTCTGGGCTGGCATGGCGGGGATCACCCTCCTAGGCACACTGCTCCTCGGTCGCCGCCGCACCCCCCTCTAACCTGTCAGGCATAAGCCAAACAGCGTAGAAATCGTGGGTCAATTGGCGCTGGCATCGCAGCCCCAAATGGGGTATACTTAGCTGCAGCGTTCTGAACCAACAGCGGGTAGGCCGATGTGCCTGCCAGGAAGGAGTCAAAGCGATGACCGAGCGGGTAACCTTAGCTCTCACAGACTACTTGGGGCCTGACTACTGCCCCTGTGGTCCCGAGGACCGCATCGGCGCAATCCCCGGCGTGCACGAAGTCCACATCAACCCGGTGGCCGATACGGTGCACCTGGTCTATGATCCTGACGTGGTGAGCCTGGACCACCTGAAGCACCAGTTGGCCGAGCTGGGCTGCCCCTGCGAGGGGGAGCCGGAGCAGACAGCCCACGCCCACATGGAGCACGAGCAGCACAAGGCGGAGGGACACGACCATCACGCGATGATGGAAGCCGACTTCCGCCGCCGCTTCTGGGTCGTCCTAGCCCTCACGATCCCGGTCCTCTTCCTTTCCCCTACCATCCAGGAGTGGTTCGGTTTCTCCTTCACCTTCACCGGTGCCCGCTACGTCCTCTTCATCCTGGCGACGATCATCACCTTCTACGGCACCTGGCCCTTCTACCAGGGTGCCCGCAAGGCGCTGCGCAGTGGCGTCCTGGATATGAGCGTGCTGGTCAGCATCGCCGTCTCGGCCGGCTACCTCTTCAGCGTCGGCGCGACCTTCGTCTTCACCGCCGTGGACTTCTACTGGGAGATCAGCACTCTGGTCATGGTCCTCCTCTTGGGTCACTGGCTGGAGATGCGGGCGATCCGAGGCACGGCCGGCGCCCTGCGCGAGTTGATCAAGCTGATCCCGCCTACCGCCAACCGCATCGTGGACGGCCAGATCGAAGAAGTGCCCACCGCCGAACTGCAGGTGGGTGATCTCGTCCTCATCCGCCCAGGGGAGAAGGTGCCCATTGACGGTGAGGTGGTCGAAGGGCAGAGCAGCGTCAACGAGGCCATGATCACCGGCGAGAGCAAGCCGGTGAGCAAGAAGCCGGGCGACTTCCTCATCGGCGGCACCCTCAACGGCGAGGGAGCCCTGCGGATGCGGGTCACCCGCACCGGCGAGGAGACCGCCCTGGCCCAGATCATCAACCTGGTGAAGGAAGCCCAGGCCTCCAAGCCCCCCATCCAGCGGCTGGCCGACCGGGCGGCCCATTGGCTGACCGTCATCGCCGTCGTGATGGGCGCGGGCGCTTTCATCTTCTGGTTCTTCATCGCCGGTCAGTCCATGGTCTTCGCCCTCACCCTGGCCGTGACCGTGCTGGTCATCGCCTGCCCCCACGCCCTGGGGCTGGCCATCCCCGTCGTCACCACCATCTCCACCAGCCTGGGAGCCAGGAATGGTATGCTCATTCGCAACGCCCAGGCCACCGAGACTGCCCGCCGGCTGAACGTGATCATCTTCGACAAGACGGGCACCCTGACCCGAGGCGAGTTCGGCGTCACCGACGTGGTGCTCCTCTCCGACTGGGACGAGGAGACCCTTCTGCGCCGGGTGGCGGCGGCGGAGGTCAACTCCGAGCACGTCATCGCCCAAGGCGTCGTCCGCTCGGCCGAGGAGCGGGGTCTGGCCCCTCTCCCTCAGGCCACCAACTTCCGGGCCATCCCCGGCAAGGGGGCCGAGGCTACCGTCGAAGGGATCCAACTGGCCGTGGGCAACCGGGCGCTGTTGGCCGAACGGGGCCTCTCTTCCCCCACCGATCCCCGCCTGAAGGCGCTGGAGGAGCAGGGGAAGACGGTGATCTACGCGGCCGCCGACGGTCGTCTGGTAGGAGCCATCGCCCTGGCCGACCTGATCCGGGAGGAGTCCCGCGAAGCGGTGCGAGCCCTCCGGGGGATGGGGCTGGAGGTGGCGATGCTCACCGGCGACAGTCAGGCCGTCGCCGACTGGGTGGCCGAGGAGCTGGACCTGGACCTCGTCTTCGCCGAGGTGCGACCGGAGCAGAAGGCCGATAAGGTCAAGTCCCTCCAGGCCCAGGGTAAGAGCGTGGCGATGGTGGGAGACGGCATCAACGACGCTCCGGCGCTGGTCCAGGCCGACGTGGGGATCGCCATCGGTGCCGGCACCGACGTAGCCCTGGAGTCGGCGGACGTGGTGCTGGTGAAGAACGACCCTCGAGATGTGGTCAGCCTCATCCGCCTGAGCCAGGCCACGATGCGCAAGATGCGCCAGAACCTGGTTTGGGCCACCGGCTACAACGTCATCGCCATCCCGGCGGCTGCCGGCATCTTCCAGCCCTGGGGGATCCTCCTGCGGCCCGAATGGGGCGCGCTGATCATGTCCCTCAGCACCATCATCGTCGCCTTCAACGCCTTGCTGCTGCGACGGGTAAAGCTGGGGAGATAGGGATCATCTCCGGGGCAGATGAGCGAGGTCGGGTCTTGCCGCTCCAATCCCATACGGGTGCTCCTCGTCAGTCCGCATAGGCTGCTGGGGGAGGCCCTCTCGGCCCTGATGGCCGGGCTCCCAGGCATCGAGCCCATCGGGCAGGCGGAGGACCTGGCTGCGCTGACCGCCCCTTCGCTGGAGGAGAAATCGGATCTGGTGCTTCTGACCTGCCCTCGAGCCGCTGACCTGGAGCGATTGCCCACATTCCTGCGAGAGCACCCTCGGGTGAGGGTGCTCTCCCTTTCCCTCGCCTGGTCTCTGCACCAGGCCCTGGCGACCTTGCAAGCCGGAGCCATCGGTTGTCTCTCCGCCGACGTCACCACCGACGAACTGGCGATCGCCCTGCGCCAGGCTGCCCGAGGCGAGATGGTGCTCTCCCCGGACCTGGCCCGGGACCTCATCACGCACCTGGCCCAGGAGCAGTCTTCGCCCACCGGCCCCCACGGATGCCTGACGCCCCGCGAGCGGGAGATCCTCACCCTGGTGTGCCACGGCCTGAGCAACAAGGAGATCGCTCAGCACCTGTACCTAAGCGTGCGGACCGTGGAGAACCACCTGGCCAGCATCTACGGCAAGCTGGGGGTACGCTCCCGCACCGAAGCGGCGGTGCTGGCCGTGCAACGGGGGTGGGTGGAGATCCCAGCGGGCGAAAAGCCGTAGCTTTCCCGTTGCCCCACTTGTGGGGAATCACCCAACAGCCGCTTTCTTGACAAGAAAACGGAATTCGCGATAATAGTTCGCACACCGATCCGTCTCATTGAGTCTCATTGAAAGGAGGTGAGGGGCATGCGGTCTGAGTTCATGCCTCGGCCCGTCCATCACCGCTGAACGGGCTGAAAGGTCCTGGTGATACACGTGTTGTATCAGAAAGACAACCGGACAGTCCGGCCGTTGCCGCTCACCTCGGCCAGGAGGCATAGCCACCCTCAGGGGTGAGTGACCTTGCCTCCTCTCCGGGGAGCGGCTCGGCCAGAGGCCGACCATCTTCAGGAAAGGAGGCAGGTCATGAAATCCCGTCTGTTCTCCCGCTGTGTCCTGTGGGCTGTGGCGCTGGCCTTGGGGATCACCTTGTTGGCGAGCGCCTGTGGTAAAGGATCCACTTCTGCATCCCCGGTGGTGCGCATCGGCGCTGTGCCCAAGGAGAGCCCTGAGAAGACCCAAGCGTATCTGCAGCCCTTCCAGAAGTACCTGGAGGAGAAGACCGGGTTGCAGATCGAACTGGTCGTGCCCACCGACTACACGGCCGTGGTGGAAGCCATGGCTGCCGGGCGCATTGACGTGGCCTACTTCGGTGCCCTGAGCTACGTTCAAGCCTCGAAGAAGGTCCGCCTTCACCCCTTTGCCAAGGCGATCATCGCCGGCTCGGATACCTACCACAGTGTGATCATCACCCTGAAGGACTCCCCCATCACAACGCTGACCGACCTCAAGGGACGCACCTTCGCCTTCGGAGACATCAGTTCCACCTCCGGCCATCTGATCCCCACCCAGGCACTGCTGGCGGCAGGGATAGACCCTCAGAAGGATTTCGAAGGCCCGCCCCTCTACACCGGAGCTCACAACGCCACCGTGCTGGCCGTCTACAACGGCAAAGTGGAAGCCGGGGCCGTGGAAGAGCCGGTGCTCCAGGAGATGATCCGCCAGGGACTGGTTGCCGAAGAGCGCCTCAAGATCATCTGGCGCTCCGATCCCATCCCCCAGTACCCCTGGGTCATCCGAGACGACATCCCCCAGGAGATTGAGGACAAGCTGGTCCAAGCCTTCCTGGAAGCACCGTCGGACGTGCTGCCCCCCACCGTGGCCGAGGGATTCGTGCGTGCCTCGGCTGCCGACTACGAAGAGATCCGACAGATCGCCGAGAGGCTAGGACTGGCAGGAGGCGGGACGGAATGATCCGGGCCGAGGACCTCACCAAGCGTTACGCCGACGGCACCCTGGCCCTGCAGGGCGTGACGGTGGTGATCCGGCCTGGTGAGATGGTAGGGCTGCTGGGCCCCAGCGGAGCGGGGAAGACCACCTTCCTGCGGCTCCTCTACGGGGCCCTGCAGCCCACCGCCGGTCGCCTAGAGGTGCTGGGGAACCCTATGGGGCAGCTCTCCCCGGCGGCCCTGCGGCGGCTACGACGACGGGTGGCCGTCATCTCCCAGAGCCACCACGTCATCCCCAACCTGTCCGTGCTCCACAACGTGCTCATCGGTCGTCTGGGACACCTATCTACCGGGCGCAGCCTGCTGGCCCTGGCCCGCACACCCCCTGAGGAAGTGCAGCGGGCATACCGGGCGCTGGCGCGGGTGGGATTGGCCGAGGAGCTGTTCACCCGCGCCGAAGCGTTGAGCGGTGGTCAGCAGCAGCGGGTGGCCGTGGCACGGGCTCTGGTGCAGGGGGCATCCCTCATCCTGGCCGACGAACCGGTGGCCTCCGTGGACGTGCGCACCGCCGAGACGGTGCTCGAGGTGCTGCGGGAGCTCCACCAACAGGGGAAGACCGTAGTGCTGAGCCTGCATCAGGTGGACTTCGCCCTAGCCTACTGCACCCGCCTGTTGGGCCTGAACGGCGGTCGTCTGGTGTACGACGGTCCCCCGAAGGAGATTGAGGGATTGGAGATCTATCGGACCGAGGAGGAGGTGCGTGATGACCACGGGCGAGCGCCGGCTTTCGAGCGCACCGTATTCGAGCCCCGGGTTTAGCCCGTTCAACCTGATCCTGGCCGGAGCGATCCTGGCATCCCTGCTTCTCAGTGCATGGGGCACAGGGTTCTCCCCGGGGGCCTTCCTCAGCCCGGGCACAGGGCGGGCAGTACGGGAGTTCGCCGTCGGGCTCTTCCCACCCAATCTGGATCCCGCCTACCTGCGCAGCACGTTGGGCTACGCCCTGGAGACGGTGGAGATTTCGCTCTTGGGCACAGCATTGGCCGTGGTGGTGGGGTTCCCCCTCTCATTGCTGGCCGCCCGACGCCGGGGCGAAGAAACCTCGCGACGGGCGCAAGGCACCCTGTCCTGGGGGGTGCGCTGGCTGTTGTACTACCTGACCCGTGGCCTGCTGAACGTGTTGCGGGGCATCCCGGAGCTGGTGTGGGCGCTGATCTTCGTGGTGGCCGTGGGGCTGGGCCCCCTCCCGGGGGTGCTGGCCCTGGCCGCCCACAGCGCCGGCATCCTGGGCAAGCTCTACGCCGAGCTCTTCGAAGCCGTGGACCAGCGGCTGGTGGAGAACGCCCGAGCCGCGGGAGCCAACGACGTCCAGGTGCTGGCCTACGTCCAGGTCCCGACGGCCCTGCCTATGCTCCTCTCCTACACCCTCTTCCGGTGGGAGTGCAACATGCGGGCCGCCACGGTGCTGGGCTTCGTCGGGGCCGGGGGCATCGGTACGCAACTGATCTACAAGCTCAAGCTGTTCCAGTACCAGGACCTGTCCACCCTCATCCTGATCACTCTGTTGCTGGTCACCTTGGTGGACCTGACAGGACAGCTCATCCGGACCCGTTTGCTGGACACGGCTGCTCGGCGGCACCAGAGGGGCAAACGCCGGGGGGTGGTGGATCGTGTGCTGTGTGCGTGTGGATGGAAGTAGGGTTATCCCCTATGGGGGAATTACCTATGCCCCATAGGTGATTTGGCGCTGTTGTAGCAGGGGCAAATGTGGTATCCTGTAAGCAGGAGAGACGATGGACCACCTTTTGCCCAAGTCTGGGGATAGACCGAAGACCCGCCTGGCCCTGCTGGGCACCCTGGGGCACCTGCACACCGAAGCGCTGCGCTACGACCTGGCCTGCCTGCGCGGGCTGGTGGAGACGCTGGAGCCCGATCTGCTGGGCGTGGAGGTGGAGCCGGAGGCCTGGGAGCAGGGCGACCTGAGCGGTGCGCCGCTGGAAGTGCGGGAGGGGCTGGTGCCGGCAGCCCGTCGCACGGACACGGTGATCGTCCCCCTGGGCAGCCCTTCTCCTGGAGAGTTGGCCCCCCCGGAGGGTAGAGGACTGGCGCGGCTGCGGGCCGGCCTGGTGCGGGGTGCCGACCGCCTGCTGACCGGACTGCAGCGCATCGCCGATGGCCCGGAGGGGGTGAACAGCCCCCTCTTCAGCCACCTATGTGAGTTGGTCTGCGCCGTAGAGGCGGCCGTGGCCGGTGAGCCCGGACGGCGGGCCTGGGAGGCGACCAACTCTCGCATCTTGGAGCGATTGCTGTGGGCGGTGCGCCGGGACCCGGGCTGCCGGGTGCTGGTGGCCGTGCAGTGTCGGCGCGTCCACTGGATAGAAGCCCGACTTCGACCCCTGGAAAAGGAGATCACCCTGGTTCCCTACCTGGAACTGTAGTGAGCGGAGAGACGATGGACCAACCGATTATCCACACGCAGAACTTGCGTAAAGTGTACAAGTCGCGGGGCAAGGCCAGCATCGAGGCGGTGCGTGATCTGACCATCACGGTGGAGCCCGGCGAAATCTTCGGCCTGGTCGGCCCCGACGGCGCGGGGAAGACCACGACGATTCAGATGCTCTGCGGCATCCTGACCCCGACCGCCGGATCGGCCACGGTCGCCGGCGTGGACGTGGTGCGCCAGGCCAGCAACCTGGGCGGGAAGATCGGCTACATGTCCGAAGGTTTCACCCTCTACGGGTCGCTCTCCGTGGAGGAGAACCTGGACTTCTTCGCCGAGCTCTATCAGGTGCCGCCGGAGGTGGCCGCCGAGCGGAAGGAGAAGCTGCTCCGCTTCGCCCGGTTGGAAGAGGCCCGCCACCGACGGGCGGAGCACCTCTCCGGCGGTATGAAGAAGAAGCTGGCCCTGGCCTGTACCCTGATCCACCAGCCCCAGGTGCTTTTCCTGGACGAACCGACCACCGGCGTGGACCCGGTCTCCCGGCAGGACTTCTGGAAGGTCCTGTACGAGTTCCTGGCCGAGGGGATCACCATCTTCGTCACCACGCCCTACATGGACGAGGCGGAGCGCTGCCACCGGGTGGCGTTGATGCGGCGCGGCGAGATCATCGCCAGCGACGTCCCCTCGGCCCTCAAGAAGCGCCTGCGGGGGGTGGCCGTCGAGATGATCGCCCGGCCCCAGGTCCGTGCCGTTGCCCGGCTGCGGGAGACCCCCGGCGTGACCCAGGTCCAGGTCTTCGGCGAGCGGCTGCACCTGCTGCTCCGCAACGGGCAGGAACTGGTCAACACCCTGCCGGACCGGCTGGTCGCGGCAGGGGTGACCGTGGAGGAGGTCAAAACCACGACCCCCAGCCTGGAGGACGTCTTCATCGCCGCCATCGAAGACCTACGGGCTGCCGATGCACCCCGCCGTCCCCTGGCCCCGCTGCCGGAGGAGGCCCTCGGGCTGATGGACGACTCCTCCTACGAAGTCGCCGTCCGCGCCGACGGCCTCACCCGCCGCTTCGGCACCTTCACCGCCGTGGACCGCGTCAGCTTCGACGTGCGCCGGGGGGAGATCTTCGGCTTCCTGGGTCCCAACGGTTCCGGCAAGACCACCACCATCCGCATGCTGTGCGGACTGTTGCCCCCCTCCGAGGGCACCGCCACCGTGGCCGGCTTCGACATCGTCCGTCAACGGACCGCGATGAAGCCCCACATCGGTTACATGTCCCAGAAGTTCTCCCTCTACAACGACCTGACCGTCGCCGAGAACATCCGCTTCTACGGCGACGTCTACGGCCTCTCCCCCCGCCGCCTGGCCGAACGGAAGCGATGGGTGCTGGAGATGGCCGGCCTGACGGGCAAGGAGCACCTGCTGACCCGGGACCTCTCCGGCGGCTGGAAACAACGGCTCGCCCTCGGCTGCGCCATCCTCCACGAGCCCGAGATCCTCTTCCTGGACGAGCCCACCAGCGGCGTGGACCCGGTCTCCCGGCGGGAGTTCTGGGACCTGATCTTCGCCCTCTCCGCTCAGGGCGTGACCATCTTCGTCACCACCCACTACATGGACGAGGCCGAGCACTGCCACGACCTGGGGCTGCTCTACCGGGGGCGGCTCATCGCCCGGGGCAGCCCGGCCCAACTGCGGGCCAACATGAAGATGGGCTCGCTCATCGAGGTCCCCGTGCGGGACCCCCTGGCCGCCCTGGTCCCCCTGGAGAGGGTGCCGGAGATCATCCAGACCGCCATCTTCGGCGACAAGCTCCGCATCCTGGTGTGGGAGAGCGAGGCCGGACAGCGCGCCGTCGAAGAGGCCCTGGCCCCCCACGATCTGATCACCGGGCCGATCCAACCGGTACCCATCTCCCTGGAGGACCTGTTCATGCTCTTCATCGAGATGGAAGAGGCCGGTCGAAAGGCGAGGGAAAGCGTATGAAAGGCATCCTCCCCATCCTCAAGAAGGAGTTCCGCGAGATCTGGCGCGATCCCTACACCCTGGGCGTCGCCATCTTCTTGCCCCTGGTGCTCCTCTTCGTCTTCGCCTACTCCCTGAACCTGGACGTCAGGGATGTGCCTATGGCGGTGGTGGACTTGGACGACAGCGCCGAGAGCCGGGCCTACGTCCAGCTCTTCGTCGGCTCTGGCCGCTTCGACCTCCGCTACCGGCCCACCAGCTTCGACGAAGCCCAGCGCCTGCTGGACCAGGGGAAGGCCCAGGTCGCCTTGCTGATCCCCGCCGGCTTCGCCCAGACCATGGCCGAGGGCCGAACGGCCACCGTGCAGACGCTGGTGGACGGCACCTTCCCCACGTCGGCCCGGGTGATCCAGAGCTACGCGAACGCCCTCAACGATCTCTTCACCAGTCGGCGGTTCCCCATCTCCCTGACCACGCAGGGGAGGGGGCAGGATGGCCCCCCGGCCCCGGCCGTGGTGGCCGTATCCCGGGTGCGCTACAACCCCTCCCTGAAGAGCGTCAACTTCATCGTCCCCGGCCTCATCGGCGTGATCCTGATGGCCTTCCCGCCGCTGCTCTCGGCGCTGGCCATCGTGCGGGAGAAGGAGCATGGCTCCATCCAGCAGATCTTCGTCTCGCCGCTGCGGCCCTGGGCTTTCATCGTGGGCAAGCTGATCCCCTACATCCTCATCGCCTTCGCCGAGTTGGTCCTGGTGCTGCTGGCGACGCGCTACTGGTTCGAGGTGCCCCTGCGGGGGAGCATGGGGCTCTTCCTGCTGGCCTCCGTGCCCTACGTGATCAGCACGGTGGCCATCGGCCTGCTGGTGAGCACCCTCACCCGCAGCCAACTGGCGGCTATGCTGCTGGCCATCGTCCTCACCATGATGCCCGCCTTCATCTTCTCCGGCTTTATGTTCCCCATCTTCGCCATGCCCAAGGTCTTCCAGGTCTACTCCTACCTCTTCCCCGCCCGCCACTACACCGACATCACCTATGGCATCTTCCTGAAGGGGGTTGGACCGGAGGTCTGGTCGGGGCCGTTGGCGGTGCTGGTGGTCTACACGGCGGCGCTGGTGGTGCTGGCATCGTTGCGCTTCAAGAAGAAGGTAGGGTAAGATGAAACGTCGCCTGATGGGTCTCATGCGCAAGGAGTTCATCCAGTTCTTCCGCGACAAGGCGCTGGTGCTGCTTATCCTCTACACCTTCGTCGAGATCGCCATCTGCGGCTGGGCCTTGACCCTAGAGGTGCGGAACCTGCCCACGGCGGTCTACGACGGCGATCGCTCGGCCGAGAGCCAAGCCCTGGCGGAAGCCTTCGTCCAACGGGAGAGCTTCCGGCTGGTGGAGCGGCTGGAGGACCCGGCGGCCGTTGACCGGCTGATGGACCGGGGAGAGGTGCAGTTCGCGCTGATCATCCCGGCCGGCTTCAGCCAGGACCTCAGGGCCGGCCGGTCGGCGAAGGTGCAGATCGTCGTGGACGGCTCCAACAGCAGCATCGCCGGGCAGGCCCTGGCCGACGCCGGCGACCTGCTGCGGGAGTACAATGCCCAGGTGGTGCTGGCCCAGACCACCCGTGGGGGGCCGGGCAAGCAGCAGCTCCTGACCCGGGTGAAGAACCAGATCCACGTCCTCTACATGCCGCAGCTCAAGTACGTCCACTTCATCATGCTGACCATGCTGGCCATCTCGGTGCTGCTGCTGGGCGTGCTGGTTCCTGCTGCCGCCATCGTCCGGGAGAAGGAAGCCGGCACCTTCGAGCAGTTGATGATCACCCCCATCACCGGGGCCGAACTGATCACCGCCAAGATCGTGCCGATGGTCCTGCTCAAGCTGGTGGGCCTGACCATCGGGGTCGCGATGTCTATGTGGATCTTCGGCGTGCCCCTGCGCGGCAGCCTGCTGCTCTTCTACGCCATCTCGGTGCTCATGTTCCTCAGCAGCAGCGGCATCGGCGTGTTGATGGGGACCATCGCCCGGAACATGCAGCAGACTCTCCTGCTGGCCTTCTTCATCCTGTTCCCGCTGGCCTTCCTGTCCGGGACCATCGTGCCCGTCCAGAACATGCCCCGCCTCCTGCAGTGGCTGATCTACCTGAGCCCGCTGCGCTACTACGTGGAGGTGACGCTGGGGATCTTCCTCAAAGGTGTCGGGCTGGAGGTCCTGTGGCCTCAGACGTTGGCCCTGCTGCTGATGGCGGCGGTGCTGCTGAGCACCGGCGTGCTCCGCCTGCGCCGCAGCCTGGCCTAGCCATGGGTATGCCATCCTTCACCCTTCCCCTCGACGCCCCAGAAGCTCCGCTGGCGATCGTCGGCGGCAAGGGAGCGGGCCTGAGCCGCCTGGCCCGGGCCGGCTTTCCCGTGCCGCCGGGCTTCGTCATCACCACGGCCGCCTACCGCGCCTTCGTCGAGGCCAACGGCCTGCAGGAGCACCTGGAGGCGATGGGCCGGCAGGCTTCCCCCGACGACCCCGCCTCCCTGGAGGCAGCCTCCAGGGCCATCCGACGGCTCTTTGAACGGGGGAGCATCCCCGAGCCCGTGGCCGCCGCCATCGTCCGGGCCTACCGCCGCCTCTCTCCCGCTGCCCCCCTCCCTGTCGCCGTCCGCTCCTCCGCCACCGCCGAGGACCTCCCGGAGGCCAGCTTTGCCGGTCAACAGGAGACCTACCTGAACGTACAGGGGGAGGAGGCCCTGCTGGAGGCGGTGAGGCGGTGCTGGGCCAGCTTGTGGACCGCCCGCGCCATCGCCTACCGGGCCCGCCAGGGCATCGCCCCGGCGGCGGTCGGCCTGGCCGTCGTCGTGCAGCAGATGGTGCCGGCCGACGTCTCGGGCATCCTCTTCACCGCCAACCCGACGACGGGGGCCCGGGACGAGATCGTCATCAACGCG
>WFUY01000286.1 GCA_015484715.1 Thermoflexales bacterium
CTTCCTGGCCGGCGGGATCATCATCCTGCTGGTGACCGCGTTGACGGTGACGCCGGCCCACCGCTCCGCCTTCACCCAATTCGACGCCGACACTCCGCTGGTCACCCTGCCCACCCGGACCGCTCTCTACGTCCTGGCCCTGCTCTCCCTCTTCGCCGCCGGCGTTCAGTGGGCCAAGGGAGACCGTTGGAGCGACCTGCTGCTGGGGCTGGTCTCCCTCTTCATCGTGAGCGCCTTCCTGGTCTGGCTCACCCGGGGGCGGAGCCTGAGCCTGCTGGGGATGCTTCGGGAGTCCATCGTGCGGTCCACCCCCTTGGTGCTGGGAGCCCTGAGCGGCCTCTGGTGCGAGCGTTCCGGCGTCATCAACATCGCCATTGAAGGGATGATGCTCACCGGAGCTTTCACCGCCGTCGCCGCCGCCTCCCTCAGCGGCAGCCACTGGGTGGGCGTCGGCGCGGCCATGCTGGTCAGCGCCCTGATGGCTGCCCTGCACGCCGTCCTCTCCATCCGCTACAAGGTGGACCAGATCATCAGCGGCACCGTCATCAACATCCTGGCCGTGGGGGCGACCCGCTACCTCAACGTCCGGCTGCTGACGCCCAGCGGCCACAACGCGCCGGGAACCTTCACCGCCTTCGCCATCCCCGGCCTCTCCAAGATTCCCTTCATCGGCCCCATCTTCTTCCTGCACCAGCCAACGGTCTACCTGATGATGGTGCTGGTGGTCATCGTCCACCTCGTCCTCTTTCACACCCGGTGGGGGCTGCGCACACGGGCGGTGGGCGAGCACCCCCAGGCCGCCGACACCTTGGGCGTCCACGTCAACCGCACCCGCTACATCAACGTCCTCATCGGCGGGCTGATCGCCGGCATCGGTGGGGCCTACTTCTCCCTGGGCGAGGTGGGCCGCTTCGAGGACGCGATGACCAACGGCAAGGGCTTCGTCGCGCTGGCCGCCCTCATCTTCGGCAAGTGGACGGCGTTGGGTGGGCTGGGAGCCGGGATGCTCTTCGGCTTCGCCGATGCCCTCCAGGACAAGATGCAGATCCTGGGGGTGGGCATCCCTGCCGAGTTCCTCCAGATGGTCCCCTACGTGCTCACCGTCATCGTCCTGGCCGGCGTCATCGGGCGCTCCATCCCGCCGGCGGCCATTGGCAAGCCTTACGAGAAGCAATGAGCAAGCCTCTTCCCCCTCCCAGCATGCGCTTCATCCGCAGCCATGTCCGCGCAAAGCGCTACCGCCTCACCAAACACGCGACCGTGGTCCGTTTGGAAAGAGGCATCACCATTGCTGAGATGGAGCAAGCTCTGCTGAATGGCGAGATCATCGAGCGATATCCAGATGCCCAGCCGTACCCTGCTTGCCTTGTCTTGGGATGGCTGTCCTCAGGTGATCCCCTGCATATCGTCTGCTCAAGGGGGAACAGGGAACCGGCCTTGCGCATCATCACCCTATATGAACCCGATGACAGGCTATGGGAAAGCGATTACAAGACACGGAAGGTGCAAAAATGAACGAACACCTGGATCGCTGCGACCTTTGTGGAGGAGAACTAGGGCCCGGAACGACGACACTGGAAATTTGGCGCGGGGAAGACCTCATCATCATCCGCGATGTCCCGGCCGATGTCTGCGAGCAATGTGGGGAGGCATATATCTCAGCGAACATCTCGGAGAAACTGGACCAGTTCCTGAGCGAATACCACCGCCACCGCCCTGAGCGCTACCTGGCCGTGCCTCAGTACTCAGCCGTGCAGGCAATCGGCGGATAAGCCCCAACGATGGCCTTCAAAGACCTTCGTGAGTTCATCCGGCTCCTGGAGGAGCGCGACCAACTAGTGCGCATCCGGGTTCCCGTCAGCCCCGAACTGGAGATCACCGAGATCGCCGACCGGGTGGTCAAGGGGCCGCCGGCCCAGAACAAGGCGCTCCTCTTCGAGCAGGTCACCGGCTCCACCGTCCCCCTCCTCATCAACGCCTTCGGCTCCGCCCAGCGGATGGCCTGGGCCCTGGGCGTCGAGTCGCTGGACGACCTGGGCCGGAACCTGGAGAAAGTGCTGGACCTGACGATGCCCCGCACCCTGGGGGAGAAGCTGCGCCGGGGGCTGGAGATGCTGGACGTGGCCCGCATCGGCCCCCGCATCGTGAAATCCGGCCTCTGCCAGGAGGTCGTCGAGACGGAGAACCCCACCCTGGACTGGCTTCCCATCCTCAAGTGCTGGCCCGGGGATGCCGGCCGCTACATCACCCTCCCCCAGGTGGTCACCCGCGACCCGGTCACCGGTCGGCGCAACGTCGGGATGTACCGCCTCCAGCTCTTCGACGCCGGGGCACCGGGCCGCCCTCCCCTGCTGGGGATGCACTGGCAGCGCCACAAAGGGGGCGCGGAGCACGAACGGGTGGCCCGGGAGCGAGGTGTCGAGCGCATCCCGGCCGCCGTCGTCCTGGGCGGCGACCCCGCCGAGATCTGGTGCGCCTCGGCCCCCCTCCCCCCCGACGTGGACGAGTACCTCCTGGCCGGCTGGCTGCGGGGCCGGCCCGTCCACCTGGTGCGTTGCGTCACCCAGCCGCTGGAGGTGCCCGCCGACGCCGAGATCGTCATCGAGGGCTACGTGGA
>WFUY01000287.1 GCA_015484715.1 Thermoflexales bacterium
CGCCCCGCATCACCCAGGTGGTCAGGTTGTCGGGCAGCATCACCGTCACCTCCGCCTCCCCCCGTTCGTCGGTCACCAGGTCGGGCTGCCAGAAGGCGGTGTCGGCGAACTCCTGGCGGATGTTCACCTCCGGCGGTGGTGCAGCGGCCAAGGTCTCGGCTTCCGCCATCTTCTCGACCGCCCCCGGCCTCTCCATCGGCCCTTCGGTAGGAGCCGGGGCCGCCGGGAGGACCTCCTCCTGGGCGACCGTCTTGACCTCTCGTACCTGCTCCTCGACATCTTGGGGCACCATCCGGTTGAGGGCGAGGGCCAGGCCGCTGGCCGTCTGCACCGCCAGGGGACGCCGGCCGTAGAAGGCTTGGACGATGGCCTCCGGCTCGCGGGGCTGGAGGCTCAGCACCGCCTTGTCCACCAGGTCCAGCGAGAGCTCCGCCCGGACCGGCTCCCCCTCGGCGTCCGTCACCCGAACCCGGTAGCGCACTGCCTCCCCCGGCCCGGCCTGTTCCCGGTCGGGGGTCAGCGTGATCCGCAGGGTCTGAGGCACCGGTTCCACGGTCAGGGGCACGTAGCCCACCTTGTAGTCGGCCGCCCGTCCGGTGGCCTCCTCCCCCTGGATCAGCACGACGGAGACGTAGACGTTGGGCACGTCCTCGGCGGTGAGGGGCAGTCGGTAGACCTGGCTGTTGCTCTCCATACGGACCAGTTCGTAGCGGCGGAGGGTGCCCCGCTCAACCGTCACCAGCGCCCAGTGCGGCCCCTGGAAGGGGGAGGGGATCAGGATCTCGGCCGTCTCGCCGGGCCGGTAGCTGCTCTTGTCCGCGATCAGCGTGATGCGGTCGTGGTTCTCCCGCCGCCAGGAGACGTAGCCCGGTCCGCTGACCCAGAGGAAGAGGCCGGATCGGACGGTGCGCCCTCCCTCGTCCTTCCCCAGGGCCACGACATGGTAGGAGCCCCCCTCCGGGGGCGTGAAGGTGATGACGGCCTCCCCCCGTCCGTCGGTGGTGACGGTGACCGTGGTGATGGGCGTCTCCCGGGTCTCCCACTCCCAGTGCCCACCTCCCGGCTCCTCGACAAAGGTGTTGATCCACTCGCGCCGGGAGACCTGGACGGCGATCTCCCGGCCGGGCAGCCGGTTCCCTTCCCAGTCCACCGCCACCAGGTCCACGCTCATCTCTCGGCCGGCCTCGCCCACGTACCGGCGGGGGGCCAGGCCGATGTAGAAGCGGCCCTGGTGACGGATGATCTCCCCCCGGCCGGCGATCACCTGGTTGTCGGGGCCGGTGACGGTGGCCTCCAGGGTGAGGCGGACGCTGGTGGTGATGGGCCGGCCGTCGGGCCACCGGAGCGCCTCCGGCAGGGCGATGACCAGCCGGCCCTGGTCGTCGGTCCGGCCCTGACCGCTGAGGATCGGTTCCGGCACCGGGGGCTCCCGCCACCACCAGCAGTCGAAGCAGACCCACGGATTGTCGGGGTCGCTGAAGCGGTAGCGTCCGCCCCAAGGGGGCTGGAAGCGGTAGGTCTCGGCCAGCAGGTTCCACTCCACAGGGGCGTTGGCCAGGGGAGCGCCGAAGAAGTAGCGGGCCTCCACCGTCACCGAAGTTCCCTGACCTTGGACGATCTCCGGGGCATCGGGCGTGACCGTCACCTCGAACTGGGGTGGGCGGTAGGCGGCCACCAGGAAGCCGGTGCTGTATCCCTGGTCCTGGAAGGTGACCTCGATGATGTACTGGCCTAGGGCGGCCGTGGGGGAGAGCGCCACCTCACCGTAGAAGGTGCCGAATTCGCTGAGGGGAAGCGTCTCCTCGTAGACCACCTCGTAGGCGGCATCTCGCACGGTCACGTGGACCTGCCGCAGGCCGGCGGGGAGGCTGTAGCGGACGTCTTCCTCGGCCCGGACGATACCCCGGAAGTAGACGGTCTGATCGGGTCGGTAGATGGGGCGGTCGGTGTAGACGTAGATGCGGTAAGCCGCCATCCCGTACCCCGGCTCCAGCCCGAAGTCCCAGGGGCTGATGCCCATGCCCCAGTCGGTGCTGGCGGCGCTGAAGGGCTCGCGGCTCACCACCCACAGGCCGTAGCCCTCCGTCCAGGCGGGCCGGGCGATGGTGGCCAGCCCCTGCCCGTCGGTCGTGGCCTGGGCGATGACCCTCCCCTCGCGTCCGTAGAGGGTGAGGGGAAGCCCGGCGACGGGCTCGCCGGTGGCCAGGTCCGTGGCCCAGACGAGGACCTCACGGGGGCTCGCCTTGAGGGTCAGGTTGACGGGCGTGACGACGAGCAGGAGCCGTACCCGTCGCCAGCGGTCAGGTGGGAGTTCCGGCGCCGACACCTCCAGCCAGTAGAGGCCGGCGGGCAGCGGCCCCCCATCCTCGCTCAGGTCCAGCCGCTGGAAGACCGCCTTGTTCTGGGGGGCCTCGACGGGCTGGGACCACCGGCGCAGGAGGGCGGAATCGGGCGGGGTGAAGTCGTACCACCCCTTCGGCAGGGAGGGGATCATCCGGTCGAGGTCCAGGCGGTAGAGGCGGGCCTCCAGGCGGGAGACGTTGAGCGCCTGGACGTAGAGGCGGGCCGGCCGGTAGGCGCTGTAGGTGCCCACCCCGGGGGTGAAGAGGCGGATCTCGGGCTCCAGGGGGGCGGTGCGGAAGCGGACGGTGAGGGACTGGCCCGTCTCGTTGCCGTAAGGGTCGGCGATGCGGGGGCCGATGCGCACCTCGTAGTCGGTGGAGGGCTCCGCCCCGAAGTAGAGGACGAAGGTGTTGTCCGAGGGATTGAAGTAGGTGTAGACCTGGGTGGGCGAGAGAGGAGGTGTCACCGTGAGGTTGGGCATCACGGTGGCCGGGTCAATGGGCGCGTTGAAGC
>WFUY01000288.1 GCA_015484715.1 Thermoflexales bacterium
GGATGTAGGGGATGACCTGGGCCCCCAGGGCCTGCAGCGTCTCCACCAACAAGGCTGTGGCCGTCACGCCATCCACGTCGAAATCGCCGTAGATGGCAATGGGCTCTCCGGCCCGGATCGCCCGTCGCAGTCGGGCGACCGCCCGGTCCATATCGGCCAGGAAGAAGGGGCTCGCCCCCGGCTCCCCACCGGTCAGGAAGCGCCGAGCTTGGCGGGGATCGGTGAGGCCTCGGTTGTAGAGCACCTGCGCGAGGAGGGGATGGAAGTCGGCGAAGCGGCGGAGGAAGTCAGGGGGCGCTGGCGGGAGGACCCGCCAGCGCTTGCTCTGGGCTGGATGCACCGTTCCTCACCCTCCTCAAGTTACCGGCCTTCGATCCAGCCCTGCTGCTTCAGGAGATCGGTGAGGACAGGGATTTCCAAGTATTCACCCTGATAGGCCTGATAGGCGAACCAGAGGGCTCCCAAGAAGGGGATAAGGTAGATGCCCAGGCAGAGGCAGTTCAGCAGGAAGCGGATGACCCCAATGTCCAGAACAGCAGTGGTGGCCACCTGGACACAGAAGAGGGCGACAAAGACCACAAAAACGGCAACAGCATAGGTCAACGCCTGAACGGCGTGGTACTTCTGGAAAGCCCGTCCGCGCATATCCTCGACCAACAGAATGATCAGGGCGACCAGAGGGATCGGATAGGCAATTGCCGCCAGCAACCGATCGTTGTCCGTGATCTCCGGTGCAGGGACTTCGGCCATAGCAACCTCCTTGGTGCTCGCCAGGATGTAGAGTGCGGTCCGTTCCGAGGGATCAACGTGAGGACTGGGGACAAGGCTTCATCGGTAAAGATGGTAAAGATATTGTACTCCATTCTCGCCTTCCGGGCAAGGGTTTTGAACCGGTGATTACCCACAAGTGAGCGAGAGAGCGGTCCGTGGCAGGCTGTCTACGAATTTCTCACAAATGCACGAATGAGGCGGTCCTTAATTCGTGTATCCGTACCCCATTCGTGGACGGCCAGTCTCCCTATCTCCAAAGATATGAGCAATCGCCGGTTTTCGAATGGGTGATTACCCACAAGTGAGCGGGGGGATGGACTACGGTGGGGCCTTGCGATGATTGCACCGCTGTGCTACAATGGGGTGGGGTACGTGACAGGTCACAAGGGGCAGGGAGCGAGGCCCAATGCGCGGGGCTGAACCCCCGCGCTAATAGGATGGACGGGGTGGATGAATCCGACGAGCAGACCGAGAAGAAGTAGACCGTAGAAGCGAGGAGGGAGCTATGGCTGTCATTGAACGTCGTTTCCACGTCAACGCACCGCCGGAGAAGGTCTTCGCCTTCCTGGCCGATCATGCCAACGACCCCCAATGGCTGCCCGGCCTCACCGACAGCCGGAACTTCACCGGCGAGGGCACGGACTACCGCTGGGAGTGGACCTTCAAGATGGCCGGCCTTTCCTTCAATGGGACCGGCGTGGTCAAGGAGCACGAGCCACCCCACCGCCATGTGGTCGAGACGCGGGGTGGCCTCGTCAGCACCTGGGCTTGGACCATCGAGCCGGAGGGGGAGGGCAGTCGGGTCACCCTTCGGCTGGAGTACACGGTGCCGGTCGCCGCTGTGGGGAAGATCGCGGAGAAGCTCCTGCTCCGGCAGAACGAGAAGGCCGCCGATGAGGGGGTGGCGAACCTGCAGCGGATCCTGGGGAGGTAGGGCTTTTCGGCGCTCTAACCCTTGGGGGGAACCCTCCCGCAGGTCCTTCCCACAGCCTAAAGCGCGTCGTAGGCCGCTGCCGGTCGGCCGTTGCCGTCGCCAGGCACCTTGGGACCTGCGGGAGGGGGATGTCGGGGAGGCCTAAAGCGCGGATGTCCCGCACGACCACCAGGCCGTTCAATTTTGAAAAACCCCGCCTCTAACGACGGAACGTTGACACTGGAGATGATGTCCTACCGGCGCTCGTACACGTTGATCATGCACTGCAAATTGAGCATCCCCGCGCCGCCGCCGCTGAGATCGTAGGCCACGAACAGCCGGTCACCGTCCAGCAGCACCCAGGGGCGCTGGGCGTTGAACCCATCCTGCACCGCCGTGACCGGAATCTGCTCCAACAGGTTCCAGTCCGTATCGAAAATGTCCAGTACGACATCGCCCTGGACATGTTTCCCGCGGTGGTAAGCTATGTAAATCTTTCCATCGGCCACCGTTCCCCCCATAGACCACTGGGCATTCTCCTCTAACAGCACGCTGCGGACGAAATCCCAGTTCGCATCGTAGAGAAACGCCTTTAAGTTGTTGCGCAGGAAGTTGTCGGCGGAGACATAGGCAAAGCCCTCGCCGTAGGGGACGAGCGTGCCGCCGTTGATGTTCGGCTCATCGTCCAGGATGTGGTCTTCCAGCGGGTTCAGGTCGGTGTCGTATACCCACACGTGGGTGTAGAGCACTTCATCGGGGTTGGCATCTTTGTTCGAGCGCATGTCCGGGTTATTGGGGTTGTAGATGCCGCTCAGGTAGAGCCGGCCATTCCAAACGCGCAGCATCTGGTCGTTGGCGGCGTGCCCCGCGGGCAGCGGCACGATGACCTCCTTCACCAGGTTGAAATCGGCGTCGTACTTGCCCAGCGTCCAGCCATCGGGATGGGCGTTGAGCAGGTAGTAGAACTGCCCGTCGGTGTCAATGGCGTAGTCGCCGGGATGGGTGGAGAACTGCTGCGGCTCGCCCCAGGCGCTCAGGTCGGCGGAGAGGGTGCGGCGCACATCGCCCGCGTAGCGACGGGCTTCTTCCACCTCGCGGTTGTCGAACGCCCCGCCGAAGGTCACGTCGTAGCCGTCACCATCGGCCTGCGGAAAGATGCGGCAGAAACCGCCCACATCGTAGCGCTGCCCGGCCTCCAGCGTGCCGAACAGGGTGGTCACATAGCGCCACCGACTGGAAGCCGGCGTCTCGGTCACCACCTGCGCCAGGTAGGTTTCGCGCGACAGGGCTCCGGTGGGCTGCGCGCCGGTGTGCACGTCGCCGGTAGGCGTGGGCTGTGGCGGCTGCCCCGGCTGACCGGTGGGCGGCGGGTTCCCCGGCTGCCCCGCGCCGCCGGCGATGCGCTTGTAGGCGAAGGCGTAGCCGCCGTCCGGCAGGGCGACGATGGAGGCGTCCATCCCGTTGCCGGGCACCCGGCCGGGGACGGTCTCCCAGGTCTGCCCGCCGTCGGCGGAGACGTGGATTTGCGAGAGGTAGAGCGCCACGCGCCCGTCGGGGAGCAGCCCCAGTTCGCCGATGCCGGGCTCCTGGAAGGTCGGCTCGATCAGGGTGTAGGACGCGCCGTCTGCGCTGCGCGCCAGCAGGGTGGCCCCCTCGCGCTGCAGGGCCATCAGCCAGGAGCCGTCGGGCAGTTGCACCAGGCTGGGGTCGGTGACGCCCGGCACGGCGATCAGTTGGTCCTGCCCGCTGAAGTGCAGCCCGTCCTCCGAGACGGCGCGGTAGATGGGGTGCGGGTCGTCGAAGCCCAGTTTCGGCCCCTCGCCGACGAAACTGCCTTCAAAATAGACCAGTTGGAGGCGGCCATCGGGCAGGCGGGTGACGTTGGGGTCTACGGCGTTGCCGTTGAACTGCCCGTCCAGGGTGACGCAGCCCAGGGCTTCCCAGGAGCCGTCTTCGGCCTGACGGGCGGCGAAGATGCCGTGATGCCCCGGCTCGCCGTTGACGAAATAGACCCACAGGCGGCCGTCCGGCCCGATGACCAGGTCGGGCACCGAGGCGTGGTCGAGGATCAGCGCCCCGTCGCCGTCGAAGGTCAGGCCGTCGGGCGAGGTGGTCAGATAGACCTGGTGGCTGTAGATGGGCGATTCCTGCGGGTCGCCGGCGGTGCAGTTGACCGCGGGGGTAGCCGTGGCCACGGCGGGCGGTTGAGGGGTCGGCGGCGGGC
>WFUY01000289.1 GCA_015484715.1 Thermoflexales bacterium
CCTTGGCGATCTCGTAACGGATCTCAGGGTCGGGGTTGGCCAGGGCGAAGATGATGGGGCGCTCGGCCATCGTCTTGACCATCGCCGGCGTGAGCACGTCGGCGACGGAGAGGCCGACGAAGACGTCGGCTCCTCGAACCGCCTCTTCCAGGGTGCGCAGTTCCGTGTCCTGGGCGAAGCGGGCCTTGTAGGGGTTCATCCCCGCCTCCCGGCCCTTGTAGATCACCCCCCGGCTGTCCAGCATCAGGATGTTCTCGCGGCGGGCGCCCAGAAGCAGGTAGAACTCACCGCAGGCGATGCCGGCAGCCCCGGCCCCGTTGATGACGATGCGCACTTCATCAATGCGCTTCCCCACCAGTTCCAAGGCGTTCAGCAGGCCCGCGCCGGAGATGATGGCGGTGCCGTGCTGATCATCGTGAAAGACGGGGATGTCGAGCCGCTCCCGCAACGTCTCCTCGATGTAGAAGCATTCGGGAGCCTTGATGTCCTCCAGGTTGATGCCTCCGAAGGTAGGGGCGAGCAGCTCACAGACCCGAATCACCTCGTCGGGGTCGTGGGTGTCCACCTCGATGTCGAAGACATCTACGTCGGCGAACCGCTTGAAGAGGACCCCCTTGCCCTCCATCACGGGTTTGGCGGCCAGAGCTCCCCGATCTCCCAGGCCCAGGATGGCTGTGCCGTTGGAGACGACGGCGACCAGGTTCCCCTTGGCCGTGTAGGTATAGGCCAGGGAAGGATCCCGCGCGATCTCCAGGACGGGGATGGCGACACCGGGGGTGTAGGCCAGCGAGAGGTCTCGCTGGGTCAACATCGGTTTGGTGGGAACGACTTCGATCTTGCCCGGCCTGCCTTCGGCGTGGTAGGCCAGGGCCTCTTCCTTGGCAATGGTCATCGGGTCACCTCAACTGGGAAGCTTGACGTGGTCTGTTGTGCCATCTCTGCTTTGTACCGAGGACCTCGGAGGTCTGAAGAAAGGATGCCAGCAGACAGGATGGTTACCCCGCCTCTCCGAAAAAAGGCCCGGAGTTCCTGGGGACCTCCGGGAGAAAGAGGGACTTCACATCTTGCCTTCGGCACGCAGGACAGCCTCTTGGAGGCGGGCCAGCAGGTAAGGCTCGGGTACAGCCCCTTCCTGGTGCACCGTCTCATTGATGACGATGCGAGGTACCCCCATCACCTGATATTTCTGGGCCAGGTGGGGGAACTCGATCACCTCGACCATATCGCCCCGCACCAGGTCGCTGGCGACGGCCAGGTGATGGGCCAGCATCACGGCTCGAGGACAGTAGGGACAGGTGGGGGTGACGAAGACCTGGATGTGGAGGGGAACGGTCAGTTGGGAGAGGAACTGGCGGGTCTGTGGCATCAGGTCCACCTCGCCCCGGGAGACGGTCTTGAGGGCATCAAGGAAAGAGGTAAACTCGTAGCCGGAGGGAATGCCGTAGAAACGGACGCCGTAGTCTTTGTACTGGCCGTCGGACTCGCCCAGGATGACAAGAGCGGGGATCTTGTCTATGCCGTAAGCCTGCACCTGATCTTGGTCGGTGACGAAATTGTAGACCTCCACCTCGACTTTGTCCGAGAGGGCGGCGACCTCTTCGGCGAGCTGGCGGGTCTCCAGACAGTACTGGCACTCAAAGTTCTGGGTGAAGTTGAGGATACGGACGCGCCCGGTCAGGCCGGCCAGTTCCTGGCGCACCTGGCTGGCGGTCTGAGGGTCTAAAAGGGGCATCGCTTTCCTCCTCGCTTCTTTGCATCGGGTTGCTCAAAGAGGATGGAAGGGCACGGGGGACACAAAGGGCATCCCCGTTGTGTCCCCTGGAACTCGGTGAGCTTCGGGGTGAATCATACAAAGAAACCAGGGGCTTGTCAAGGAGGAGCCGCTTACCCCTATGGCCTATCCACGCTCAGGCAAGAGCTAGGTTCCCGGGGTCCCTGAGGGGCGACCTGCACCTTGGGATGCTCTCGGAAGGGTGAGCGCGTTGCCTCCCAGGGCCGCCCTCTAGACCTGGGGAATCTCCAGGGTTAAAGCATTGAGGGCCCTGTTCCCAACTTGTTATGGAGACTTCGGTGGGCGAGCGGGTTCGAGGGCAATGATGGTGCTTAGATCGGCGACGAAGCGGTTCAGCCCTTTCACGTAGCTATCCAGGTAATCCTGGGCCAGTAGATCGGCCAACGTTGCTTCGCCCAGGGCCAAAAGGTGGAAGACGAAGGGACGGAAGTCCCGCAGGCTGATGTGCATCCGCCCCTCATCGTCGGTCAGGATCCCCCAGATCAGTTCCTTGGTCTTGCCATCGTCCTTGGCGCTGATAAAGCGGGCGAGGGAGCTACCCGGCGCAACCCGCCCTACGTTGGAGAAGACCTCACTGCCCTTGATGATCTCGTTCAGAACCCCAATGCGCTGGGGGATCTGATCCAGCAGGTGCTGCATCGAAGGGGGGAGGTGGGCCAGCAGCCGGATGGTGGCGGTGTTGAAGCTCTCGCCACGCATCGTCACCGCCTTGACGGCATCCAGCAGCTCACCGAAGGCCTTCAGGTAGGCCAAGAGCTCTCGACGCGCCCGGTCGAAAGCAGTCCAGTGCTCGGGGGTGGGATCGTCTCGATAGGTCCGATACCGCTGCCGGGTGGTGGCAAAGCGATCGCGGATCTCGGTCAGGGGATTACGGAAGGTGGTGGGAAAGACCCGCTCCTGGGGGGAGACGTTGCTGGCATCCATCGGGATGAGAAGGGCGGGGTTGGTCTCCCCTAGACGGGCCATCGTCATCATAATGGACTGCCAAGCGGCACGTCCCTCCGGAGTGGTGGCCCGGCTGTGAAAAGCCTCCAGGGCCTGGCGAACGGTCGGGGAGGGCCGATAGTCAGCAACGTGGAAGAAGCGATAGAGGAGGAGCAGGTCGTTGACCGTCAGGTGGACGCCCCGCTGACGCAGCCACTTGCGCAAGCGAAAGAGACGGCGGGTGTCCACACCCTTGGATTCGGCAGCGGCCTCGCTCCGTTGACGGTGGGGGCTGGCCAGGACCTCCACTTCCGGGCTGTTGAGAAGCCGTAGGGGCTGAGGGGACGGCGTCTGGGGCACGACAGGGCGTCCGGCCAGGCGGCGGTACCAGTGGATGGCGCTGTCGGTCAGCACCTCGGCGACGGCCATCCCCCACATCCCGTCGAAGAAGATGTGGGACTGGTCAAAGACCATGCTCCGCTCGGTGCGGAAGAGGGTGAGAGCGTGGTCACCGATGCCCCGATGGTCCTGCCGGATGTAGGCGAGGGGAAGCTCGTGGGGACGGCAGTCCCAGTTAATGACGATGGGGGCACGACGCAGTGCCTCGATCTCCTCCTGGGTGGCGGCAGGCAGCCGCTTCCGCAACTGGGGCTGAAGCGCCCTGGGGCTCTCGGCCAGCAGCAGGTCGAGGGTGGGGGCCGCTCCGGTCTGGGGGACAGCGAAGATAGCGGCCAACCAGTTCATCACAGCCTCCGGCGTGGGAGGACGCAGACTGCCCAGCAGGTGGCCGCTCTTCCGATACCAGACCCGTCCGCTTCGGTCCACCAGGAGCGGTTGGCCGGCGGCGTCGCAGAGTTCTTCGTCGGAGAGGGCATAAAGGGGCACCGGCAGCGCCCCCCGAGCTTGGGGGGGATAGCAGAGGGGACTACCCCGTTCGTCCTGCTGACAGGCCGGAAGCAGGTAGGTGTGGCCTTGCCAGACGAAGGCGATGGTCGCCTGCCAGAGAGGGAGAGGGATCCGGTGCTCCTGATAGCGATCGGGCTCCAGGATGGCCAGGATCGTCATCTGCTCTTGGTAGGCAGGCAACTCCTCGGTCAGGCGCTCCTGATAGCGCTGACGAAAGCGCTTCTGGGCCTCCGGTGGGAGGAGAGCCAGCCGTTGCTTAAAGAAACGACGAAAGGCGGCCTGACGGTGGAGCAGGTAATCCGCCCCATCTTCGGGGCGATGGTAAGGGCGCTCCCGGTTCCAGTCCCGAATGAGGGTGACGAAAGGGGGCCGATCAGCCACATCGGTCTCCGTCGCTTCTTCCAGCAGGAGCCGTAGCATCACCCGCTCTGTCCAGTCGGCGGCCAGGAGGTCGTCGTAGCAGTAGAGGAGTTCCAGAGCGGCGTAAACCCAGGCAGCCGCCACCGCCACGGGATCGGGATCCGGGGGCAGGGAGCGATGGAAGCCCACGGTCTCATTGGCGTGACGGGCGGTGTCCTCCCGCATGCCGAACTGGAGGTAGAACTGCCAGGTGCCCTGAGGGAAGGCGCTCTCGGGATCCTTGCCCGCCAGTTGCAGGATCTTTTGGTAGGCGTAGAGAACGGCAGCGGGGCCGGCGACGAAGACACCGTAAAGCCCCTGGGGGATCAGACTGAGGCCACGCATCAGCGCGGTCAGGTCGCGCCGCACCTGGTTGGGGGTGACGCGGCGTCCCTTGAGCTTCACCAGACCGCTGAGAACGAAGGCGGGCAGGTTGCCGGCCGGCAGGACCTGGGCGATCTCCCGCTGGATGGCCCGGATCTCGGGCAAGGTGAGCCGGGTGAGCTCCATCAAGGTGCTGTCGTCAATCCGCAGGAGGGCGGCCATCGTGGCCCGCCGCGAGCGTTCCAGCGCCTGGCGCTGGGTCGAGGAAGGCTGGGTGTCGGTAGTCATCCTTCTCCCCCATCTTGTCCTAACCGCTCAACGGGCACCCTCCTGCGGGAGGGTCCCTGATGGGTCAGGTAGCTCCAACGTGGTATTGAGGACAGGCCGGCAGGCCGGCCGCTGACCGGGAAGCATGGTGCCTCGGTATCGTACCCCCGGTATTGTACCTCAATTTGCGCGAAAAGCCCGTCCGATGGCCGTGCTGTCCCCACATCCCAGAGGCAGTGGTAGGATCGGTCATCCACCAATGGACACCAAGGCACGAATCACGGAGCAGTGATTACCCACGAGTGAGCGGGAAAGTGGTCCGTAGCAGGCCGTCCATGAATTT
Source organism: Thermoflexales bacterium (assembly GCA_015484715.1). Lineage (GTDB taxonomy): Bacteria > Chloroflexota > Anaerolineae > S140-20 > S140-20 > S140-20. The sequence continues at coordinate 4,956 of WFUY01000289.1, forward strand.
CTCACAAATGCACGAATGAGGCGGTCCTTAATTCGTGCATTCGTGCCCCATTCGTGAACGGCTAGTCTCCCTATCTCCAAAGATATGGGTAACCACCGGAATCACGGAGGTTTGCCGGAGGAAGGATACTGTGGTATATTCAAGAGGTTGTCCTGTCGTTCACAAGTGTCCTGCCAAGGAGTCCTACGATGAAAACCCTGGCCCTCATTGCCCACGATGGGAAGAAAGCCGATATGGTCGCTTTCGCCACCTTCAACCGGGAGAAGCTCTCCGGCTACCGCCTGATCGCTACGGCGACCACTGGAAAGCTGCTGGTGGAGAAGGTAGGACTGGAGGTGGAGCGGCTGCTCTCCGGCCCCTACGGAGGCGATGCCCAGATCGCCGCACGAGTGGCCCAGGGCGAGGTCCACGGCGTCTTCTTCTTCGTGGATCCCCTGGACAAGCATCCCCACGATCCTGACATCCAGACCCTCCTCCGGGTCTGCAACGTCCACAACGTTCCGTTGGCGACCAACGTGGCGACGGCCGACCTCATCATCTCTACCGAGGCACTGTGAACCGTGGAAACCCCTTTCGCCCAGCGCCATTACCGCCGTAACGCGCTGGTCATCTTCCTTGACTATGTGGCCTTTGGCCTGGGCTTGGCCCTCTCCCATCCGGCTACGGTGTTGCCGGCCTTCGTCCAACAGCTTACCACTTCGACGCTGGCCCTGAGCCTGGTCGGTGTCATCAGCGGCGGCGGCTGGCAGCTTCCCCAACTGGTCGCAGCCCGCTTCCTGACCCACCGCCCCCGGATGAAGCCCTACCTCATCGGGGCGGGGCTGGTGGGTCGCCCGCTCTGGTGGGGGCTGGCCCTGCTCCTCTGGCTGGGCTTCTCCCGCCCCTCCTGGGCTGTGCTGGCCTTCTTCTTCCTCGTGCTGGCCCTCTTCTGGGTGACCGATGCCCTGGCCGTCATCGCCTGGTTCGACGTACTGGCCAAGGTGATCCCCACGGAGCGCCGGGGGCGGCTGATCGGCCTCTCCCAGTTCGTCAGCGGACTGATGGCCGCCGGTGCCGGCGTGCTGGTAGGGCGTCTCCTGGGGCCAGACGGCCCCCCCTTCCCCCAGAACTACGCCATCCTCTTCGCCTTGGCCGGCCTCAGCTACATGCTGGGCCTGGCGGCCCTTACCGTGATCCGAGAGCCACCCGGGGTGGTGGATGCGCCTATGCCAAGCTGGCGTGATTACCTCCCGCTCTTGGGGCGCACGTTGCGGGACGATGCCCTCTTTCGGCGGCTCGTCCTCGTCCGCCTGTTGGTGGGCCTGGAGCAGATGGTCACCCCCTTCTATGTGGTCTACGCCATCGAGGAGTTGGGCTTCTCCCAGGCGGCGGTGGGTGGGTTCGTCGCCGCCCAGACGCTAGGTGGGGTGGCCGGCAGCCTGGGATTGGGACTGGTCGCCGATCGCAAAGGAACCTGGCGCGTCATCCAACTCTCCGGCTTGGCCAGCCTCTCGGCCCCCTTGGTCGCCCTGGGGCTCTACCTGGCCGGCGTTCAAGCAGGAGACAGGCTGGCCATCCTCTTCGTCTGGGTCTTCGCGGCCATCGGGATTGTAGGCAGCGCGTTGATGGTGGGCTACTTCAACTACGCCCTGGAGATCACGCCCCCTGACCAACGTCCCGTCTACATGGGGCTTCTGAACGCACTGAGCGGAACGCTGGTGCTGGCCCCCCTCCTCGGTGGCTGGATCCTGACGCTGAGCTCGTTCCCCACCCTCTTTGGCGTGGCCACCTGCGGGATCGCCCTGGGGCTGGCTCTGACTCCGGGGTTGGGAGAGGGGCGACAGCACCGGATGGCCTATTTGGGAGGGGAGTCCTATTGACCTCCCGCCCTTTCATCGCTAAGATGAACAACAGGTAGAGACCTCGCAGCGGAGTTTGCCCAGGCACTTCCTGGGCTTTTTCATATGGCGATGCCGGGCTCCTTGGACTATCTGGAGAGGTATGGATGATGACGAAACGTCGAGCAAGGCACTGGTTGCGATGGCAATCCTGGCTCCTGTTGGTGGGACAGCTCTGGTGGCTTGCGGGATTGCTCCTGACAGCCCCTGCGCCTGTCCTGGCCGTTTCGGACTCCTATCAAGGGATCCTCGATGCGCTGAGCGTGGAGACGGGCACCGTGACCCTCCCCGGTGCCAACGCGGAGGGGTTTACCGGACCGACCCGCTGGACGGTGACGGTGAACGATCCGGGTATGGCAGAGCTGGAGCGGCTGCGCCGGCGTTACCAGGAGATGGTCCAACTCCGCTACGTGGACTGGGACGATCCTGCCGTGCAAGAGCGGGTGGCCCGCCTGGAACGGGACCTGGTCTGGCGGGTCAACCAGCAGAACGCCCAGACAGGAGAGATTTCCGGCGGCCTACAGACGGTACGCCAACTGGCCTTCGCCTACCACGTTCCCGGCTCTCGCTGGTACCAGGATACCCAGATGATCCGCAACGTCATCGAACCGGCGTTGCGCTACGAGATCACCTACAACAATCTGCACCCGGACAACGGGCTGCCCGGCAACTGGTGGACCTGGGAAGTGCAGGTCCCCTTTCGCCTGCTGGACATCCTCTTCGCCGTGGGGGAGGAGCTGAGCCCCGACGTGCGGGACGATCTGGAGGATATGCTCCTCTGGTGCAACCTCTGGATCGGTCGGGACTCCAGCAGCCTGACCAAGGCCAGTCCCAGCGGGGACCTCTTCTACCTGACCGAGGCAAATGGAGCCTGGTTCCGCGTCGTTTCCCTGCTCACGGGCCTCTACTTCCGGCTCCCCCCCGTCGTCCAATGGGCGGCGAACGAGATGAACTGGGGACTGCGGACCAACGAGGGGCTTGCGGCGGGGACCCGCAGCGCCGGCCCCAAGCCTGATTACACCCCTTGGGATCACGGACGAGCCCCCAACCAGCTTTACGGCGATCACCTCTTCGAAACCGCCGCCTTCTACGTCTATCTGACCCACGACTCCCCCCTCTACGGCCCGACGTCCGAAGCCGTAACCTACCTGGGGAACTACTTCCACGAGTGGCTGCGCTGGAACTTCTACCAGGGGCTGGAGCAGCCGGCAACCCGAGGGCGTTGGCCCCATATGACTGAAGCTGGCGAGCTTTTCATGGGAGCCGTCTTCCTGCTCAACCTCCCCGATCCCCCCTACGCGGATGAACTGGCCCGGGTGGTCGTGGAGTGGCTGGCCAAGCACCCCGACGATCTGGAGATGGAGCAGGGGTACTGGGGGATCGCCACGCCATGGTTTGGCAACTTCCACCTGCCGGGGGATACGCTGCTGGGACAACCGGCCCTGGCCCAGGCCGTTGCCCGGGCCCAGACACCGGCTCCGCCGCCCACCGGAGCCCGCTACTACCCCTGGTCGGAGTTCCTCGTCGTGCGGCGGTCGTCCTGGTATGCTGGCCTGGCGATGCGGACGGCCAACGTCGCCCCCCGCGCCCTGGCCCGGGAGCACGACGGCGGGCTGGTCTTCTTCACCGATGGGAACGTGACCGACTTCGTGGACCTGGAGCTTCAGGAGGCCCAGCACCTCTACGATGGGATCACGGCGGTGACCGGTGAGGTCTACAACGGCCCCAATGCCTGGCGACGGGAGGAGAGCCCGATGGCGGGGGCGGCGACTCTGGGCGACTTCGCTACCGCCGGGATGGCCCTCCAGGTGCTGGTGGACGACGACCGCCGGCTGTGGGCCCACAAGAGCTGCTTCGCCTTCGACGAGGAGATCGTCTGCCTGGGCTCCGACATCCGCAGCGACGATTCCCGGCCCGTGCGCACCTACCTGCACACGCTCCCGGCGGCTCGAACCCTGGAGGGCGGGAGCAACTGGCTCTACGACGGCACCCTCGGTGTGGTCGTGGCCGACGGCGCGACCTGGAAGCAGGAGACAGTCACCTACAACGATCGGGACTGGGTTCAGACCTTCGTGGAGCATGGCGTTCAACCCAGCGGAGCCACTTACCGCTTTGCCTACCTGCCGATGACAAGCCGAAGCCGCACCCAGAGCTATGCCCAGGCCCCCGACTTCGAGGTGCTGGTGCAGACGGTGGCCGCCCACGGGGTCCGTGACCGCTCCAGTCAGGCCACGGGGATGGTCTTCTTCGAGGCCACGGACCAGGCGGCCGGCCACGCGGCCAGCGGCCCTGCTCACCTGCTCTACATCGCCCAGGGGGACCGGGTGCACTCCTTGGCCCTCTACAACCCTTCGCCGACGACGACCACGCTGACCATCACCCTGCCCCTGGCCCCGATGCCCATTCTGGTGAGCCGGATGCGGGCGCACCCCTGGGTCACCTCGGTGCAGGCAGGGGCCGATTCCCTGACCTTCACGGCCGAGGTCCCCCGCTTTGGGAGCCTAGCCTGGCTCCAGCGCCCCCCCGACCTGAGCAAGTCCTACAAGATCGTCTCCCGTCCCGACGCCCGCATCGGCGAGACGGTCACCTACACGGTGGTGGTGCGCAACAGCGGAGACCCCTTCACCGAGACGATGCGGCTGACAGACACGCTTCCGTCGGGGCTCCAATTGGTTGCCGGTTCCTGTCAGCTCCGAGCCGATGGGGCCGATGCTCTCGAGACTCCCACCTGCGCGGGTTCTCGGATCACCTGGGAGGGTGTCCTCTCCTCATCCACGGTCCTCACGCTGACCTACCGCGCCCGGGTGGATGAAGGGCGACCGGCGGTCCTGCGCAACACCGTCGTGGTCGAGTCGTCACCGGTGGGGGTCCTGAGCCGCAGCGCGACGATGATCGTCAACGCTTACCGCATCGTGCTGCCGCTCATCCTGAAGCAATCGTTGATCGCCAACGGTCGGGGGCTGTATAGCTGAGGCGGGAAGAGGACAAGACCGCGAGGTGGAGAAGGTCCGGCCCTGGGGGAGGGGCCGGACCTTCGCGTTCAGGGTTCAACGCGGCGGATGCCGGCGATCCGGTCGAAATCTCGGTCGTAGGAGTAGATCTCTGCCTGGCCTGTCTGGAGCATCTCGGCGGCGATGAGGGCGTCGGAGAAGTCAATGTTCCGGTCGGCAAAGAGGTGGAGGGCTTGGATAGCTGTGGCTCTATCCCGCATCTCCAGGCCCTCCAGGCCGAGGAAGGGGAGCAACGCCGAGCGGATCTCCTCTCGGCTGCGCTTGTAGAAACGGTGCAGCGTCCATACGACATCGGCCAGGGCGATCTCAGGGAGATAAACCCGCGCTTCCCCCCTCTGCACGCGCACGAACAACGCTTCAGCCCGGTCGGCCTGAGCGGGGAGGTCGTTCAGAAGGTACCGCAGGATCACATTGGCATCGAGAAAAGGGCTGGAGGTCATAGTAGCCCTTCCTGAGCTGTGTCTTTGGCGATAAGATTCATCGTCTCCTTGCGAACTCGCTCCCAGTCCTGGGCTTCTGGGACGGAGAAAATCCCCCGTAAGGAGCGAATATCCCCTGGAAGGGGCTTCAGCATCACCTCACCGTTGCGCACCAGGAACGTCACCTGGTCGCCCGGGCGCAGCCCCAGGTACTCCCGGAGTTCCTTGGGCAGGGTGATCTGCCCCTCCGATGTGATCTTCACGGTCCAGAGCATAGCCGGTCTCCTTCCCCTTTGCAGGTCGCGGGGTGCCCCTTGCAAGCCCGGAGCTTATGCTTTCCTTCAAAGGGATTATACGGGCAAGCGGCCCGGTAGGCAAGGCCCCGACCGCTCAGGCCAGCCGAGCCAGCAGGATGCTGAGCAGGTAGAGGAGCAGCAGGGGAAGCATCAGCAGCCCCATGTTGATCGGGTCCACGGTGGGGGTGGCGACGGCGGCGATGATGGCGATGATGATGACGGCAACTCGCCACTGCCGGGCTAGGGTCTGGGCAGAGATCAGCTTGAGCTTGGCCAGGACGAAGATGAGCAGAGGGGCTTCAAAGCTGAGGCCGATCCAGAGCATCAGGTTGGTGATGAAGCTGAAGTAGTTGGCCGGCCGGGGGGCGGTCTTGATGCCCAGGAAGCCGATAAGGAAGGGCAGGGCGGCGGGAAGCATAACGAAGTAAGCGAAGAGAACCCCTGTCAGGAAGAGCAGGCTGGCACTGGGCACGGCGATGAAGACCCATCGTCTCTCGTGGGGCTTCAGGCCGGGCAGGACGAAGCGCAGAAGCTGGTAGACGATGACGGGCATGGCCAGGATCAGGCCGGAGAGCAGGGAGACCCGCATGAAGACGCCGACGTTCTCCGTGATCTCGATGGCCTGAAGGGCCTCCGGGCCACCGATGGGGCGGGTCAGGATCTCGATGATCTGAGGGGTGAAGACGAAACTCAAGAGGGTGGTGATAGTCAGCGCGACGAGGGCCTTCAACAGCCGCTGCCGCAGCTCCGCCAGGTGTTCCAGCGGGGTCATGCGGGTTTCATCTTCGCCCTGTCTGTCCTTCATACCTCTCCCTCGCCGGCCGACTCGTGGGTGGACTGGGAGGAAAGGCGGGGCGGGGTGGAGATCGTCTCCTCCGGCACGTGGATCTCCCGCTCGGTCTCCTGGCGCACTTTCTCCACCTCTTGCTGGACCTGCTCCAGCTCCCGGCGGAACTCCCGGCTTAGTTCCTCCCAGTCCGTCTGCCAGCGGCGGCTCCACATCCGGTAGAGCCGACCGGCCTCTCTGGCCACCTCGACCGTCCGCTCTGGCCCCAGCACGATGATGGCCAGGATCAGGATGAAAAGCAGTTCTGCCGGACCAACACCTAAGACGTCCACGGTACGCTTCGCTCTTCCTCTCGCCGCGTCCCCCTCTTACGTGCCCGGTAGAGGCATCCTGTGGACACCTTGCTCCACTAAGCTGCCCAGGACACCGTTGACGAAACGGGGACTGCTGTCAGAACCGAAGAGCTTGGCCAACTCCACCGCCTCGTTGATGGCGACCTTGACCGGGGTCCCTTTGTCCACGACCAGCTCGAAAATGGCCATACGGAGGATATTGCGGTCAATGACGGCCATCTGGTCCACGGGCCATTCGGGGGCGTAACGTTGAATCAATTTGTCCAGGAAAGGTCTGTGCT
>WFUY01000290.1 GCA_015484715.1 Thermoflexales bacterium
CTGCCCGGCAACGGGGCGATCCTGGCCGCCCTGGAGACGGCGACGTACACCCGGCCCATCATCATCGGCAAGCCGGAGACCCCCCTCTTCGACGAACTGGGTCGGGTCCAGGGCGACCGGGGAGGACGGGGGCTTCTCCAGCGCTATGCCGACCAGGTCGCCCTGGTCGAGGTGGACTCGCCCCTCCTGCTGGCCGACTTCGACACGCCGGAGGAGTGGGCCGCGTGGCAACAGGCAATGCACCCCCCACAACCGACCACGAGGAGCCAGCCGTGAAGAATCGGATACGAGCCTTGATCCTGGATATGGACGGTGTGCTCTGGCGAGGCGAGGAGCCGGCCCCAGGGCTGGTGGACTTCTTCGCCCTGCTGCACGAGCGGGGCATCCGCTACATCATGGCGACCAACAACGCCAGCAAGACCCCGGAGCAGTACGTAGACCAACTGGCCCGCTTCGGTGTCCACGTGCCTCCTGAAACGGTGCTCACCTCGGCCCAGGCGACGGCCAGCTTTCTGCGACGCCAGGCCCCTCCCGGCACCCCCGTCTACATCATCGGCGAGGAGGGGCTGCGCCGGGCGCTGACGGAGGCCGGCTTCGTCCTGAGCGCCGACGGCGCCCGCTACGTCGTCGTCGGCTGGGACCGGGGTCTGACCTTCGAGAAGCTGGCCCAGGCGACCCTCCTCATCCGGGCCGGGGCCGCCTTCATCGGCACCAACCCCGACCGCACCTGGCCCGGCGAGCGGGGGCTCCTGCCCGGCAACGGGGCGATCCTGGCCGCCCTGGAGACGGCGACGGACACCCGGCCCATCATCATCGGCAAGCCGGAGACCCCCCTCTTCGAGGAGGCGTTGGCCCGGCTGGGCGCTTCGCCGGAGGAGACGGCGATGGTGGGCGACCGGCTGGAGACGGACATCCTGGGCGGGCAGCGGATGGGCCTCTTCACCATCCTACTGCTCTCCGGCGTCGCCCGCCGCGAGGACCTGGAGACCAGCCCCGTTCGGCCCGACCTGGTGCTGGAGGACCTGGCAGCGCTGACGGCCTGGTTGAAGGGGTGAGGGGTCGCGGGGCTACCCCCCGTTGCGCCCGAGGCGGGGCATGTACCCCCGGTAGACAGAGCGCGTCTCCTCGACCGTGACCATCGCCGCCGGGTTGTGCTCCCGGATCTGGGCCAAGAGCTGGGGCAGCACCTTGCGCTGGACCAGGATGTCTATGGTGTCCACGTACCCCTCCAGCCCTTCGGAGAGGGTTTCGGTGACGCCGTAGCCGGCGTCCCGCAGCAAGGAGGCCAGTTCCCGGCCCCGCTTTCGGGCGAAGACCCGCACGTGGACGTAGCCCAGGGCCAGCTTCTCTTCAATCCACATCCCAACCAGCGTGCCCACAGCGAACCCGCCGGCGTATCCCAGCACATTCCACAGATTGCCGATGTCCTGGACCGCCCGTCCGACCGCCAGGACGAAGATGGTCGCCTGGACGAAGCCCAGGGCTGCCGAAGCGCCTCGCTTCCCCCGGATGATGAGGATCGTCCGAACGGTCGCTATCGAGACATCGGTGACCCTCAGTGCGAAGATGAGCAACGCATTGCCCAAGACCTGCCAATCCATAGGACGCCTCAACCGCTTCAATCCTGGAAAGGAGAGCGTTGAAAATCCCTGATCGTTGCCGGATTGTACCACAGGTTCCCCGTATCTTCCACACCCCTTCGACGTTAGACAGGGTGAGGGGGGACGAGCGGTGATCTCGGAACGCGAAGCCCGGTTGGTGCGGCGGGCTCAGCAAGGGGACCCAGAGGCCTTCGCCGAGCTCTATGAGCGCTACCAGCCCACCATCTATACCTACATCTTCTACCGGGTAGGAGATGCTGAAGCCGCCGAGGACCTGACGGCCGACGTCTTCGTGCGTCTGGTGGAGAAGATCCACACCTTCCAGGTCCAGGATCGGCCTCTCCTCTCCTGGCTCTACACCATCGCCCGGAACCTGATCATAGACCGCCACCGCCGTCTGGAGCGGGCTCCGTCACTGCCGCTGGAGGAGCGCCTGGTCGCCGAAGACGACGAGAGCCAGCCGGCCCAGGTGGCCGAGCGGACGCTCACCCGGGAATGTCTGGCGAAGGCCCTGCGTCACCTGACCGAGGATCAGCGTCAAGTGATCCTGCTGAAGTTCGTCGAGGACCGAAGCAACGCCGAGGTCGCCGCCATCCTGGCCAAGACCGAAGGCGCTGTCAAAGCGCTGCAACACCGAGCATTGGCCGCCCTCCGCCGCGCCCTGAACAAAGAGAAGTGCTATGAGCCGTGACATCGAAACCCTCTTGGAAGAATGCCTCCTCCAGCTTCGCGCCGGGGCGAGCGTCGAGGAATGTCTGGCCCGCTACCCCGAGCAGGCCGAGGCCCTCCGCCCGTATCTCACCTTGATGGCCGAGATCCGCGCCCTGCCCCGTCCCCAGGCCCGACCGGAAGCGGTCCAGGCCGGACGGGAGCGGATGCTGGCCGCGCTGGCGGCGAAGAAGCAAGCGGCTCCACCCCCCACCCTGCTGGAGCGCATCGGTCAGCTCCTGGGGGGGCTCCTCTCCCCGGCGCCGGCCTGGCGGACCGCCGTGGCGATGTTTTTGGTCGTTGTCGTGATCGGCAGCAGCCTGAGCGTCGTCCTGGCCTCCGAGAGCCTGCCCGGCGACCCCCTCTACCCGGTCAAACGGGCCAGCGAGGAAGTGCAGCTCTTCCTGGCCTTCAGCCCGGCCGCCCGCGCCCAGCTCTTGGCCCGCTTCGCCCAGGAACGGCGGAAGGAGGTGGAAGCGCTGCTCCCCACCGGACGGCCTGTCGTCGTCCGGTTTGAAGGGGAGATCGAAGCGCTCGGGGCGAGCACCTGGACGGTCAGCGGGCTGTCGGTCCAGGTGGGCGCGGAGACAGAGGTGGAGGGGGAGCCCGTCGTGGGCGCACGGGTGAAGGTCCGTGCCCGGATCGAGGGGCCAGGCCGGCTGCTGGCCCTTCAGTTGCAGGTCGAGCCACCTCCGATCCCGCCCACCGAGACACCGACGGCCACGCCCGGCGAGGAAGCCACACCATCGAAGCCGACGGGCTCGCCCACACCGACGCAGACGGTGATGCCAACGACCTCGCCGCCGGAGACCCTTCCGCCGGCCGCCGAGACCCCATCCCCTTCACCGGCCACCCCCTCGCCGACGGGGACGCCGACGGCCACCCCTTCGGTGACGCCGACGCCCTCGCCCACGGGGCAACCCACGCTCACCCTGACGGCGACGCCCACGCCTGAGACCCCGGCCGAGGGGGAGCCTACGGAGACCCCGGAGATGGAACAGACGCCGGAAGGGAAGCCGACGGAGACGCCGGAGCCCACAGAGACCACGGAAACTCCGGAACCCACCCATACACCTAGGCCCGAGGAGACGGAGACGCCAGAACCGTCGGAGACCCCCGAGACCACGGAAACTCCGGAACCCACCCATACGCCCAGGCCCGGGGAGACGGAGACGCCGGAACCGTCGGAGACACCGGAGCCCACGGAGACGTCGGAGTCCGTCCAC
>WFUY01000291.1 GCA_015484715.1 Thermoflexales bacterium
ATGCGCTGGCTGATCGAGCAGGGGGTGAAACGGGTGATCGAGCTGGGGCCGGACAAGGTGCTCACCGGCCTGATGAAGCGCATTGACCGCCGTGTCACCCGCATCAACCTGGAGGAATCGGTGGAAGGGCTTGAGGTCGCCGAAGGACGCCCCACCGCTGGTCCGTGACAAGGGAGCGAGGCAAATGCAACGCCTGGGATTCATCGGCCTGGGGCTGATGGGGAAGCCGATGGCCCGCAACCTGCTGCGGGCCGGTTACCGGCTCACCGTGCACAACCGGAGCCGTGCCCCGGTGGAAGAGTTGGTCGCCGAGGGGGCAGAACCCGCCTGGTCCCCCAAGGAGGTGGCCGAGGCCTCCGACGTGGTGATCACCTGTCTGCCCGATGCCCCGGACGTCGAGACGGTGGCCCTGGGCCCCGAGGGGATCATCGAGGGTGCTCACTCCGGCCTGATCTTCGTGGATATGAGCACCATCGCGCCGCCGGCCGCCCGCCGCATCGCCCGGCGGCTGAGCGAGGCGGGCATCCCGATGCTGGACGCGCCGGTCAGCGGTGGCGATGTGGGAGCCCGAGAGGCTACCCTTTCCATCATGGTCGGAGGGCCACGTTCGGTCTTCGAGACCTGCCTGCCCATCTTCCAGGCGATGGGCAAGCGGATCACCTACGTCGGGGAGAGCGGTGCCGGCCAGATCGCCAAGGCCTGCAACCAGACCATCGTCGCGGGCACGATGGCCGTCATCGCCGAGGCGCTGGTCCTGGCTGCCAAGAGCGGCGTGGACCCCGGTCGGGTGCTGGAGGCGATCCAGGGAGGGGCGGCCCACTCTTGGGCGCTGGAGATGCGAGCCCCCCGGCTCCTGCGCCGCCAGATGGCCCCCGGCTTCAAGGCTCAGATGCAGTACAAGGACCTGCGGATCATCGCCGAGACGGGGCAAGCGGCCGGCGTCCCGATGCCGGTGACGGCCGTGGTGCGGGAGCTCTACGCCGCGATGGTGGCCGCCGGCCGGGGGGGGCTGGACCACTCGGCCATCGTCACGGTCCTGGAGGACCTGGCCGGGGTCCAGGTGCGGAGCGATCACCCAACAGATGGATCGGAGGAGGCAACGTGAGACTGGAGGGAAAAGTCGCCGTCGTGACGGGAGCCTCGCGCGGCATCGGGCGGGCCATCGCCCAACGGCTGGCCGCCGAGGGTGCCAAGGTCGTCGTCAACTACCGGGCCAGCGAGGAGGCAGCCGACGAGGTCGTGGCCGAGATCCGGGAGCAGGGCGGGGAGGCCATCGCCGTCCAGGCCGATGTCAGCGATTTCCAGCAGGCCCAGGCCCTCATCAAGGCCGCCCGTGAGGCCTTCGGTCGGGTGGACATCCTGGTGAACAACGCCGGCACCACCCGGGACCAGCTTCTGATGCTGATGAAGGAATCGGACTGGGACCTGGTCATCAACACCAACCTGAAGAGCGTCTTCAACTGCTGCAAGGCGGTGGCCCGTCCGATGGTCCGGCAGCGGAGCGGACGCATCATCAACATTACCTCGGTCGTGGGCATCGCCGGCCAGGCGGGACAGACCAACTACGCCGCCTCCAAGGCCGGGATCATCGGCTTCACCAAATCGCTGGCCAAGGAACTGGGCTCCCGCAACATCACCGTCAACGCGGTGGCCCCCGGCTTCATCCCCACCGCGCTGACGGAAGGGCTGCCCGAAGAGATGAAGCAGGAAGCGTTGAAAGCCACTCCGCTGGGGCGCTTTGGCAAGCCCGAAGAAATCGCTGCCGCCGTTGCCTTCCTCGCCTCTGACGATGCGGCCTTTATCACCGGGCAGGTCCTCGTCGTGGATGGTGGATTGGCCCTCTGACTCGAACGGCTCTAGGGAAGGGTGAGGGCTTATGGAAGAAGCAGAAGGTCGGGTTACCATTGCCCCGGAGATCCTGGTCACCATCGCCCGGCTGACCACGCTGAGCGTCCCCGGTGTGGCCCGGATGGCCGGCGGACATCCTGCCGGCCTTGGCCGGCGTCTGCGGCGGAATGTGGCCACAGGCGAGGGGGTGCTGATCACCTACGAGAACCACCACGTTTGCGTGGACCTGTACATCGTGGTCGAGGCCGACGTCAACATGCGCCGGGTCGGTAAGCAGATCCAGAACGCGGTCACCCGGGCGATCCACGATATGGTCGGGCTGGAAGTCAAACGGGTGGATGTCCACATCCAGGACGTCGCCTATCCCACCACCCCTCAGACGCACCCTTCCAGCACCGACTAGCCCTCGCTACCGGTTTTGGTGAGGAGATCGAGGTTTCCGCTGTTCTCAGCCGGTAACTGTTCACCCTTCCGCAGGTTAGGCGCGTTTCCGACGCGAAACCGTGCTTCCAATAGCCCATCGGGGCTGAAAGCGCCCTCGACCGGTGACCTGCGGGAGGGTAGGCCGAATGGATACCCCAGCCATAGCCGTCATAGAATGCCGGGAAACGAGAACAAGGCGCTATGAAACTCCGCCGACGAGCCCGAATTGTTGCTCTCCAGGCGCTTTACGAAATTGATAGCGCAGGTCACAAGCCGGGCTTCGTGCTCCAGGAGCGATTGACCGAAACGCCGCTCCCGGAGCGAGGTGCCGCTTTCGCCCGCCACCTGGTGACCGGTGTGCTCAAGCACAGACCTTTCCTGGACAAATTGATCCAACGTTACGCCCCCGAATGGCCCGTGGACCAGATGGCCGTCATTGACCGCAATATCC
>WFUY01000292.1 GCA_015484715.1 Thermoflexales bacterium
AGGGGCTCCCTCATCGTGCAGGGCAACGTCATCACCGGCAACACCGGCGCTTACGCCGTCTACGCCGGGGGTAACGTCGTCTTCGAGAACAACCTGATCGCCGACAACCGGCCCGGCACCGGCTACGACGCCGTGCGGCTGAATCCGGACACCAACTCCAACTGCAGCACCGGCGACGCCCGCACCTACCGCTTTGTCCACAACACGGTGGCCCGCAACGGGAACGTGACCGCCGTGAACGTTCCGGCCCCGCCCAACACCAACTGTCCTGCCACCGCCTACATTACCAACACCATCGTCTACAGCCACGCCCTGGGGGTGGAGGCCGTCTCCAACAGCGCGGCTTACGTGTACCACACCATCCTGAGCAACACCACCAACGTTTCGGGCAACGTGACGCTGGGGGCGGGGATGTACTACTCCGAGCCCCTCTTCCTGGCCGACGGCTACCACATCGCCGCCAACTCCCCGGCCAAGGATGCCGGCACCGGGAGCGGCTTCGACTACGCCGATGTGGACGACCAGCCCCGCCTGATGGGACCGGCCACCGACATCGGCGCGGACGAGCTACCCTACACCACCACCGTCTCCCTGAGCAAGGCCCGCCAGGGGAGCGGCACCGCCCTCCTCCCCGCCCAAGCCGGGCATCCCATCTCCTACCTCCTCACCGTCTCCAACGCCACCACGTCCGTCTGGAAGCCCGACGTGCGGGTGGTGGACGTCATCACTTCGCCCTACCCGCTGGCAGGGGTGCAGGGCATCGGCGGCAACGCCAACGTCTCCTGCCAGGCGGGAGGTAGCATCATCACCTGCACCTACCAGAACGTGCCCACCGATACCGCCTACGTCGCCACCGTGGTGGTCACGCCGGCCATCCCCACCCGGCAGAGCACCCAAGGCTTCGCCTCTGCCGACAACCTGAACATCGCCATCCCCGACAACGGGTGTGGCAGCAACAGCTACGCCGAGCACGCCATCGCCGTGAGTGGTTCCGGCACCATCGCGGACGTGGACGTCTTCGTCAAGAGCATCACCCACACCTACGACAGTGACCTGAATATCTACGTGAAGGGGCCGGACGGCACGCAGGTGGAACTCTCCACCGGCAACGGCGGCAGCGGCGCTAACTACGTCAACCCCGTCTTCGACGACGAGGCCTCGACCGCCATCACCGCCGGGTCTGCCCCCTTCACCGGGCGCTACAAGCCGGAGGGCTCCCTGAGTGCCTTCGACGGCAAGGACCCCAACGGCAACTGGACGCTGCGGGTCTGCGACGGTGCTTCGGCGGACACCGGCACGCTGAACGGGTGGGGGCTGACGCTGACGCTGCAATCGCCGCTCACCCAGACGGTCTCGTGGGTGATCACCGACACGGCTTCGCTGGAGGTGCTGGACGCCATTGACCCCGTGATCACCGACAACGTGGCCGGGCCGGTGACCACGACGGTCACCTACACGCCGCCCAAGCCCGACGTGTGGGTGAGCAAGTCGGCTCCCAAGTTCGCCAAGCCCAACCAGGTCATCACCTACAGCGTGCGGTGGGGCAACCAGGGCGGCGCCGACGCCGAGAACGTGGTGCTCACCGACGTGCTGCCCGCCGAGGTGACCTTCGGGGCCGCCGACGGCAACCCCACCCGCAACGGGCGGCACCTCACCTGGACGCTGGGCACGGTGAGTGCGGGAATGAGCGGCACCTACGTCATCACCGTCACCACCAACTCCGGCCTGGCCGACGGCACCGTCATCACCAACACGGCCGGCATCGCCACCTCCACGGGCGGCGACCCGGCGGTGAACAACACCGATGTGGCGACCACCACCATCTACCAACTGGGCGGCGTCAACATCGTCCTGAACAAGCAGGCCACGCCGCAGGCCACGCCGTATTCGGGCCAGAGCCTGCCCAACGAGATCGTCTACACGGTCACCGTGGCCAACACCGGCCAGGTGGACGCCAACGTCACGATGGAGGACCCCATCCCGAAGGGGACCCAGTACGTGGCCGGTTCGGCCCGGGTGCTCCAGGGCGGGGGCAACGTGCGGTACGACTCCTCCGGCAAGGTGATCTGGGAGGGGGTGGTGCCCGTTGGGCAGTCGGCGATGATCGAGTTCCGCGTCCTGGTCGTCTCCTGCGAGGGCGTGGAGTGTGGGCGCATCCGCAACGTGGCAACGGCGGTGGTGCAGGGGGTCTCGTATCAGTGGACGGCCCAGGCGGAGACCATCGTCAAGTGCCCCGACCTGCGCGTGGAGGCGCAAATCCCGAAGAACGTGATCTTCAGGCCGGTGGGCTACCACGAGTACGAGGTGGTGGTGAGTTACGACAACCGGGGCGATCTCAAGGCCCCCGGCACGCGGATCGTCGCCAACCTCCAGAACGCCAACAGCAAGTTCGTTTCCGCCAACCCCTTGCCCTCACAGAAGCCCAACGATCTCCAGTGGCACTGGGACGTCGGGGACTTGGACCCGCTCTCCGGCAACCAGCTCCGCATCCTGGTGCGGGCCACCAAGTGGGACAACAACGGCTATCCCATCTCCATCGGCATTGACACCGCGCCGGAGTGGTACGAGTGCCAAAGCAAGCAGAACGACAACAGCGCGGTCGGCACCACCTACCCGGCGCGGATGACGCTGGACAAGAAGGGGCGCATCTGGTACAACCCCAACGGCAAGGACGGCCCCACACTGGGGGTGGAGTGGATCATCTACGGCCGCTACGAGAACGCCCACCCGGACAAGCCGCCGATGGACAAGATGCGGGTGCGGGATGAGTGGCCGAATGAGTTCCGGTTGCGGCGGGCCGAGTGGAAGTGGGGTGGGCCACTTTACTTTCTGTATCAAATGAAACGACAGAGCCGCCGCGCTTCCGGTATAACCACCACCTATGCCTGGGAGAACTCCTACGCCATCGTGGAGGGGAGCCAGGTGTACGGGCGCCTCAACGGCGATGCGCCGGCCTACAGCCTCCAGGCCGGGAAGACGATCACCAACGTGGCCAAGACGACGGGCACGATAAAGTCGGGCAACGAGGTCATCGGCGTGATGACCGAGCAGGTGAGCACGGGCACGGTGGAGGTGCCGCTGCTGGCGCCCAGGCTGATCCAGCCGGAGCCGGGTCAGATCTGCCCGGGCTCCGTGCCGGTCAAGGTGCAGGCCCAGCCGGGGCTCACCGTCGAGGTGAAGAGCGGATCGCTGGGATTGCTGGCCCAGGGCAAGACGGATCAGAACGGCCTGTTCGAAGCCAACATCCAGATGCCTCAAAATGATGTGATCTTCATCTATGCCCTGGCGTACGCTCCCGATGGCGAGGCCAAGGCTTCCGGTCCTCTCAAACTGGATTCCCGGGACGTGCACTGGGACCCCCACACCTCGGAGTGGGTCGGCACGGTGAAAGCGGGGGCGCTCAAAGGGCAGTTCCGGCGCTTCAAGTTCAGGGACAAGAACGGGGAATACTCCACGAAGGACTGGCAGATGCCCGGCGTCTACGGCTTCTGGGACACGCCGGTGTACATCACCCCTTGTGGCTGTCCCGCAGGCCAGCGGCAAGAGATCGTGATCGAAGCCGACGGGGTGGAGTACAAGGGGCAGTACATCGAGTCGTTGAAGCAGTTCAGGGTTGACGTCACCGGCAGCGCTCACGACGTGAAGATCAAGAGCCGCTGCGTGGACGAGAAGACCGGCAAGGTGATGAGCGAGCAGATCAACGGGGGCAAGGTCCTCATTGACCCCGACGGCTTCGTCTTCAACGTGGACAAGGGCGGGGGCTACGATCCCAACACCGGAATGTTCTCACCGGTGGAAGCGATCTCCGGTGTAACGGTCACCGCCTACGTCTCGGTACCCGAGTGGGGCGGCTGGGTGCCCTGGCCGGCGCACCTGTACGACCAGACCAACCCGCAGGTGACCGATGACAAATACCCCGACGGCATCACCACCACGGGCTACTTCGCCTTCTTCACGCCGCCGGGCTACTACTACCTGGAGGTGGAGGGCATCCCCGGCTACCAGCGCTGGCGCAGCCCCGTCATCCAGGTGATCACCCAGATCGTGCACGTGAACGTGCCCTACACCCCCTGGCCCGACACGGCAGCGGTGACGGTGACGCTCACGCCCGACGGCCCCGACCCGGCGGTCGTCACCGTCCCGGTGGGGAGCGCGGTCCAGTGGGTCTCCCTGGTGCGGGAGACGGACACCATCACCGACGTGGTGCGCTGGACGGAGAACCCCATCCTACGGGTGCTGAGCACGCTGGACCCGCTCCAGGACACCCGGGGTTTCGATGCCGGGTATCTGGAGCCGGGGACGGGCTACCGGCGGCGGTTCACCACGCCGGGGGAGTACACCTACACCGACGCCGCCGGCCACACGGGCAAGGTGGTGGTCACCGGAGGGGTGAAGGTCTACCTGCCGGTGGTGCTGAAGAACCGATAGGCACTGGCCCCGCCCCAGGCTCCGAAGCCTGGGACGGGCTGCCCGGGTTATCCCTGCCGGTTCCCCAAAAAGCGCGGCGCACCGGGATGGTGCGCCGCGCTTCCCTTGGGGCCGTAGCTCACGAAAGCGCTCCGAGGGCGGTCAGCCCTCGGAGGTCTCCGTCCGATGGGGAGGGAGCGCCGAGGCGAAGGCTTCCAGAACGTGCCGCCGCTCCGGGCGGTAGATGGGCCGGGTGGTGCCCTCGACCCGGCGCAGCGCCTCGTCCACGGAGAGTCCGGTCCAGATCAGGTAGGCCGCCGCCATCGTCCGCGAGCGCCCGATCCCCATCCCGCAGTGGATGAGCACCCGGTGCCCGGCCCGCACCAGGGTGTCCACGAAGTGGGCGCCCAAGGCCAACTGCTCCAGGTCGGGGTCGGTGTGGTCCACGACGGGCAACCAGAGGTAGGCGGCCGGCGGCGGGTAGCCGAAGAGGTCCTGCTGCTCGGCCCGCATGTTGACCACCGCTGTGATGCCCATCGTCCGCCGGAGTTCCGGCCAGATCTCCGGCGTGATGGTC